>NZ_CAXPXK010000092.1:0-10419 GCF_964221125.1 Alloalcanivorax sp. | reverse complement strand
TGTTTGGCCAGGGATGGCCAAACGCCGAGCCTACATGGATGTACTCGTGGCGTGTCCTGGACGGGCCCACCCGATCCCGGTGCGGGCTCTCTGGAGAGAAAGGTCTCTGGCATCCTGCCGGGAGCTTCGCTCCCTTTCGCGGGCAGGGCCCGCTCCCACTAAGCCAAGACGATATTGGTTTCCCGGATAGCGCCTCTCTGGTATCATTTTTTGCCATCCTGACGTCGCCCAGGCGTCCGAAATCCGGCCATCCCGTATTTATCGAAGAGAACCTTTGCCCACCCCGGCGGGCAAGGGTATTTTTTTGGAAGGCGTTCGGGCTCCCGCAAGCGGGCGCGTTCAATCCATGACTTACTGGTGGGTGCATGGCACGTTTTATTTTTGTCACCGGCGGGGTGGTGTCCTCCCTCGGAAAGGGAATCACCGCGGCGTCGCTGGCTTCCCTGTTGGAAGCCCGTGGCCTGAAGGTCACCCTGATCAAGATGGATCCCTACATCAACGTGGATCCGGGCACCATGAGCCCCTATCAACACGGCGAGGTGTTCGTCACCGAGGACGGCGCCGAGACCGACCTGGATCTGGGGCACTACGAGCGCTTTATCCGCACGCGCCTGACCCGGCGCAACAGCTTCACCACCGGCCGCGTCTACCAGGACGTGCTGGATAAGGAGCGCCGCGGCGAGTACCTGGGCGCCACCGTGCAGGTGATCCCGCACATCACCGACGAAATCAAACTGAAGATCGAGCAGGGCGCCGGCGACGCCGACGTGGCGATCGTCGAGATCGGCGGCACCGCCGGCGACATCGAATCCCTGCCGTTCCTGGAGGCGGTGCGTCAGCTGCGCGTGGAGCTGGGCTCCAGCCGCTCGCTGCTGGTGCACCTGACCCTGGTGCCCTACATCGCCTCCGCCGGCGAGATCAAAACCAAGCCGACCCAGCACTCCGTGAAGGAGCTGCGCTCCATCGGCCTGCAGCCGGACATTCTGGTGTGCCGGGCCGACCATCCGGTGCCCCAGGGCGCCCGGGAAAAGATCTCCCTGTTCACCAACGTGGAAGCGCGGGCGGTGATTTCGGCGCCGGACTGCAAGACCATCTATCAGGTGCCGCGAGTGCTGCACGAGCAGGGCATGGACGACATCATCGTGGAGAAATTCCACCTTGATCTGCCGGCGCCGGACCTGAGCGAGTGGGACCGGGTGGTGGAAGCGCAGCTCAACCCGGAACGCCAGGTCACCATCGGCATGGTGGGTAAGTACATTGATCTGGCGGACGCCTACAAGTCGCTGAACGAGGCGTTGATGCACGCCGGCATCGCCACCCGGGCGAAGATCAATATCCGTTATATCGACGCCGAGGACATCGAGCGGGACGGCACCGCCGAGCTGGGCGAAGTGGACGCCATTCTGGTGCCCGGCGGCTTCGGCGACCGGGGCACCGAGGGCAAGATCGCGGCGATCCGCTACGCCCGGGAAAACAAGGTGCCGTACCTGGGCATCTGCCTGGGCATGCAGTTGGCGGTGATCGAGTACGCCCGCCATGTGGCCGGCCTGACCGGCGCCCATTCCACCGAGCTCAAGCAGGACACGCCGGACCCGGTGGTGGCGCTGATCACCGAGTGGACCCGCGAAGACGGCAGCAAGGAGCTGCGGTCGGCAGCGTCGGACCTGGGTGGTACCATGCGCCTGGGCGGCCAGGAGTGCGTGCTGGTGGACGGCAGCGTGGCGGCGAAGTGCTACGGCAAGACGCACATCATCGAGCGTCACCGCCACCGCTACGAGGTCAACAACAACTACCTGGACAAGCTGGAAGCCGCCGGCCTGAAAATTGTCGGCCGCTCCCACGACGGTGAGCTGGTGGAAGTGATCGAAGTGGGCGACCATCCCTGGTTCGTGGCCTGCCAGTTCCACCCGGAATTCACCTCCACGCCGCGTGACGGCCACGGTTTGTTCAAGGGCTACGTGGAAGCGGCCCTGGCGGCGCACCGGACGTCGTCCGCCATCTGAAGGAGTAGAGCATGCGGAACATCACCATCGAGCTGGGTGATCTGGCGTTCGCCAACGACCGGCCCATGGCTCTGTTCGGCGGCATGAACGTGCTGGAATCCCGCGACATCGCCCTGCGGGTGGCCGAGGCCTACGCCGAGGTCACCGGCAAGCTGGGCATGCCCTGGGTGTTCAAGGCCAGCTTCGACAAGGCCAACCGCTCGTCGCTGCACTCCTACCGGGGCCCGGGCATGGAAGAGGGCCTGAAGATCTTTCAGGAGATCAAGGACACCTTCGGCTGCCCGGTGATCACCGACGTGCACGAGCCCTACCAGGCGGCGCCGGTGGCGGAAGTGGCGGACATCATCCAGCTGCCCGCCTTTCTGGCGCGGCAGACCGACCTGGTGGTGGCGATGGCCCGCACCGGTGCCATCATCAATATCAAGAAGCCGCAGTTCCTGGCTCCCCAGGAAATGAAGCACATTCTGCACAAGTGCGAAGAGGCCGGTAACGAGCGGCTGATTCTGTGCGAGCGCGGCTCGTCGTTCGGCTACAACAACCTGGTGGTGGACATGCTCGGCTTCGGCATCATGAAGCAGTTCGGCTACCCGGTGTTCTTCGACGTGACCCATGCGCTGCAGATGCCCGGCGGCCGCTCCGATTCCGCCGGCGGGCGCCGCCAGCAGGTGGCCGAACTGGGCCGCGCCGGCATCAGCCAGGGCATCGCCGGGCTGTTCCTGGAGGCCCATCCGGACCCGGATAACGCCAAGTGCGATGGCCCCTGCGCCCTGCGTCTGGACCGCCTGGAGCCATTCCTGACCCAGATGCAGACCCTGGATAATACCGTTAAGGCGTTTCCCGCCTTCGACAACCATTGAACCCGATTTCGTTTCTGGAGACCGTCTCCCATGTCCAAGATCGTTGACGTCAAGGCCCGCGAGATTCTTGATTCCCGTGGCAACCCCACCATCGAAGCCGATGTGATTCTGGAGAACGGCGAGCGCGGCAGCGCCTGCGCGCCCAGCGGTGCCTCCACCGGTTCCCGCGAGGCGCTGGAGCTGCGTGACGGCGACAAGAGCCGCTACCTGGGCAAGGGCGTGACCCGCGCCGTGGGCAACGTCAATTCACAGATCCGCGAGCTGCTGGTGGGCCGCGACGCCGCCGATCAGCGCGCGCTCGATCAGGCCATGATCGACGCCGACGGCACCGAGAACAAAGGCAACCTGGGCGCCAACGCGATCCTGGCGGTGTCCCTGGCCGCCGCCAAGGCCGAGGCCCAGGCGCAGAACAAGCCGCTCTACGAGTACATCTCCGATCTGCAGGACGACGACAACGAGTACTCCCTGCCGGTGCCGATGATGAACATCATCAACGGCGGCGAGCACGCCGATAACAACGTCGACATCCAGGAGTTCATGATCCAGCCGGTGGGCGCGCCCACCGTGGCCGAGGCGATCCGCTACGGCGCCGAGGTGTTCCACGCCCTCAAAGGGGTGCTGAAGAAGCGCGGCCTGAACACGGCGGTGGGCGACGAGGGCGGTTTCGCCCCGGACCTGCCCAGCAACGAAGCGGCGCTGGAAGCGATCATGGAAGCCATCGAGATCGCCGGCTACAAGGCCGGCGACGACATCACCCTGGCCCTGGACTGCGCCTCCAGCGAGTTCTACAAGGACGGCAAATACGTGCTGGCCGGTGAGGACCGCACCATGGACGCCGCCGGCTTCGCCGACTATCTGGCCGAGCTGTGCGACCGCTACCCGATCATCTCCATCGAAGACGGCATGGACGAATCCGACTGGGACGGCTGGAAGACGCTCACCGACAAGCTCGGCGACAAAATCCAGCTGGTGGGCGACGACCTGTTCGTCACCAATACCAAGATTCTGCAGCGCGGTATCGACGAGCACATCGCCAACTCGATTCTGATCAAGTTCAACCAGATCGGCTCCCTGTCGGAAACCCTGGACGCCATCAAGATGGCCAAGGACGCCGGCTTCACCGCGGTGATCTCCCACCGCAGCGGTGAGACCGCCGACACCACCATCGCCGACCTGGCGGTGGCCACCGCCGCCGGTCAGATCAAAACCGGCTCGCTGTGCCGCTCCGACCGGGTGGCCAAGTACAACCGGTTGATCCGCATCGAGGAGGAACTGGGCCGTGCCGCCTATAACGGGCGCAAAGAGTTCCGGTTCCTGGGCTGACGCCAGCATGGCCGGCCGTAGCGTTCCGTTCCCCGGCCGTGGTCAGGCGCCGTGGGGCGCGCGATGAAAGTGTCGCCCGCCCGCCAGGTGGTGCTGGCCGTACTGGCGCTGGTGCTGCTGGTGTTGCAGGCGCGGCTGTGGTTTGGCGAGGGCAGCCTGCGCCACGTGGCCAGCCTGGAGCGGCAGGTGGAAGTGCTGAATGCCAAGAACGCCGAACTGGCCGAGCGCAACCGCCTGCTGGCCGCCGACGTGCGTGACCTGAAAGAAGGCACCGAAGCGGTGGAGGAGATCGCCCGCAAGGATCTCGGCATGATCCGTGACGGCGAAAGCTTTTTCCTGATCGTGGAGCCCCAACAGGACCCGGACCGTGACTGAGCGCCGCTCTCTATCCTTGCCGCCTCCCTTGTTCGCCGTGGTGCCCGCCGCCGGTGTCGGCGCGCGCATGGGCGCCGGGCTGCCCAAGCAGTACCTGACCCTGCAGGGCCGTACCCTGGCCGAGCATACCCTGGGCCGGCTGCTGGCCTTCGCGCCGTTGCAGGCGGTGGTGGTGGCGGTGGCCGACGGCGACCCCTGGTGGCCGGAACTGGCGGTGGCCGGCCATCCCCGCGTCACCAGCGTCACCGGCGGCGCCAGCCGCGCCCGGTCGGTGCTGGCCGGAGTGGCGGCGGTGCTGGAGCGGGCGCCGGACGCCCGCGTACTGGTGCATGACATGGCGCGGCCGCTGGTGCGGCTGTCCGATATCCAGGCGCTGCTCGACCATGACGACCGGGGCGACGGCGCGATCCTGGCGCGGCCGGTCACCGACACCATCAAGCAGGCGGACGCGGACACCCGTATCCGAGCCACCCTGGACCGGTCGCTGATCTGGCGGGCGCTCACCCCCCAGCTGTTCGACGCCCGCCGTCTGCACGACGCCCTGCTCAGCGCCCTGCGCGACGATCCCGAGGCGATCACCGACGAGGCCTCGGCGCTGGAAGCGGCGGGTGCCCGGCCGGCGCTGGTGGCCGGCCACGCCGACAACATCAAAATCACCGTTCCGGAAGATCTGGCGCTGGCGCGCTTTTATCTCCGGGCCCAGGAAGAGGAAGGGCTGGCATGGCAATTCGTATAGGCCAGGGGTTCGATGTGCACGCCTTCTGCGAGGGCGACCATGTGATGCTGGGCGGTGTGCGCATTCCCCACGAGCGCGGCCTGAAGGCCCACTCCGACGGCGACGTGGCCCTGCACGCCCTGGCCGACGCGCTGCTCGGCGCCCTGGCGCTGGGCGACATCGGCCACTACTTTCCGGATCACGATGAGCGCTGGCGCGGCGCCGACTCCGGCGGCCTGCTGCGGGCGGTGATGGACGGCGTCAGCACCGCCGGCTGGCGCATCGGCAACCTGGACCTGACGGTGATCTGCCAGGCGCCCAAGCTGGCCGACCATATCGCCCCCATGCGGCGCCGCATCGCCGGCCTGCTGGACTGCGGCATGGATCAGGTGTCGGTGAAGGCCACCACCACCGAGCGGCTCGGGTTCACCGGCCGGGGCGAGGGCATCGCCGTGCAGGCGGTGGTGCTGCTCACCCACGAGGACCAATGAGCCGCGACGCCGACCTGCCGGCGCCGCTGCCGGCCACGCCCGCCGCCCACGGCGGCCCCTTCGGTAAAGCGCTGCTGCGCGCCGGCTTCGAGGATTTCCGCGTCACCGAGATTATGAACGTGGTCCCGGAAGGCGAGGGCGAGCACCTCTGGCTGGAGATCGAAAAAACCGACTGGAACACCGAGGACGTGGCCCTGTGGCTGGCCAAACAGGCCGGCATCCACCGTCTTGCCGTGGGCTACAGCGGCCTCAAGGACCGCCGCGCCGTGACCCGCCAGTGGTTCAGCCTGCATCTGCCCGGCAAAGCGGACCCGAACTTCCCCTGGCCGGCGGGCCTGGTCGCTCTGCAGGCGCGCCGTCACCGGCGCAAGCTCAACCGGGGCACGCACCGCGGCAACCGCTTCGAGATCGTGCTGCGTGAACTGGACGCTGACCGCGACGCCCTGGAGCGTACCTTGCATACCCTTTCCGAGCGCGGCGTGCCCAATTACTTCGGCGAACAGCGCTTCGGCCGGAGCGGCGGCAACTGGCAACGCGGCCAGCAATGGCTGTTGGGCGGCGAGGCCCCCCGTAAACGGGCGCTGCGCGGTATCTGGTTGTCGGCGGTGCGCAGCGGCCTGTTTAATCGGGTTCTGGCCGAGCGGGTGCGCGAGGGCGTCTGGGACCGGCCGCTGGAGGGCGATATCCTCCAGCCCCGTGACAGCCGCGGGCTGTTTGAAGCCGACCAGGACGCCAGCGCCGGCGCCCGCGTGGCCGCCGGCGAGGTGCACCCCACCGCCCCTTTGCCGGGGAAGGCGGGCATGGCATCATCGGCGGCTTGCCGGCAACTGGAAGCGCGCGCCCTGAACGGCTGTGACGCCCTGGTCGATGCGCTCGCCGGGGAAGGGGTGGACGCCGCGCGCCGGGCCACGCGGTTGCCGGTGAATGGCTTACAATGGGCCTGGAGCGAGGGCGACGTGCTGACGCTGGGGTTTGATCTGCCCACCGGCGCGTTCGCCACCACGGTGCTCGCCGAGTTGGTGGAAACACATACGCCGGTCAACGATAACTAAACCTCCGGCGCGTCATTGGATTGGGGATGCATTAACACACATGAACACAGAGCTGCGCGGTATTGGCATGACGTCGGCACGGACCCGGGAAAGGCTGATCAGCCGCCTGCGGGAAGCGGGCATCGAGGACGAGCGCGTTCTTGAAGTGATCCGCAACACCCCCCGTCACCTGTTTATCGACGAGGCCCTGGCTCACCAGGCCTATGACGATACCGCCTTGCCCATCGGTTACGGCCAGACCATCTCCCAGCCCTGGGTGGTGGCGCGCATGACCGAGCTGCTGATCGCCGACCGGGTGCCGCCCAAGGTGCTGGAGATCGGCACCGGCTGCGGCTACCAGACCGCCGTGCTGGCCGCGCTCTGCGAGCAGGTGCATTCGGTGGAACGGATCCGCCCGCTGCAGGACCAGGCGCGCCGCCGGCTGATCAGCCTGGGCATGGCGCGGGTGCAGCTCAAGCACGCCGACGGCGGTTTCGGCTGGAAAGCCGCCGCCCCCTTCGACGGCATTCTGGTGGCCTGCGCGCGCCCGGATATTCCCGATGAACTGCTCGGCCAGCTGGCCGACGGCGGCCGCCTGGTGATGCCGGTGGGCGACCGGGTGCAGAAGCTCACGGTGGTGGAGCGTCACGGCGACGACATCACCACCCGGGCCCTGGACACGGTGCGCTTCGTGCCGTTTCAACGGGGCGTGCAATGAGCGGGCCCTGGCGTCCCGGCCTGTTCCTGCGGGGCATGGCCATGGGCGCCGCGGATGTGGTGCCCGGCGTGTCCGGCGGCACCCTGGCGCTGATCACCGGCATCTATCAGGAACTGATCGATACCCTGGGCGGCATCGGTCCGCGACTGCTGGGCGTGTGGCGGCGCCAGGGTTTCCTGGCGTTCTGGCGGGCCGGCAATTTTACCTTCCTTTGCACGCTTTTGGCGGGAATCCTCACTAGCATTGCGCTACTGGCCCGGATGATCGGCTGGCTGCTGGAGAACCATCCGGTGCCGGTATGGGCGTTCTTTTGCGGTCTGATCCTGGCCAGCATCGTGATGGTGCTCAAGCCGCTGCAGCAGCGCGGGGTGACGCAGGGCGTGGCCTTCGTGATCGGCACCACGCTGGCGGCGCTGATCGCCCTGGCCCCCGGGCTGGGCGCCTACCCGGTGTCGCCGCTGATCTTTTTCCTCGGCGGGGCGCTGGCGATCTGCGCGATGATCCTGCCGGGCATTTCCGGCAGCTTTATTCTGTTGCTGCTGGGGTTGTATCCCTCGGTGCTGGCCGCGGTGGAGCAGGGCGACTGGCCCCTGTTGCTGGCGTTCATGGCCGGCTGCGCCTGCGGCTTGCTGGCGTTCGTGCGGCTGTTGAAATGGCTGCTGGCGCGCCACCACGACACCGTGATGGCGCTGCTCGGCGGTTTCATGGCCGGCTCCCTGGTGAAGCTGTGGCCCTGGCGGCTGAGCGTGGAGGGCGGTGTCGGCGACCGTTGGCTGTGGCCGGCGGAGTACGCCCGCGCGGTGCAGGGCTCCAGTGAGCTGCCCGCGGCCCTGGTGATGACCGCGGTGGGTCTGGTGTTGGTGTGGTTACTTTCTTTCGCCGCGCCCGGGCATAATGAGGTCACTGAAACGGACGAGTAACCTTTTGCGTGTTTTGCTCTCCACATTGTTGTCGCTGTGTCTGTGCGGCTGCGCGGTAGGGAATCCGCCGCCGGTGGTGGACATCTATCAGCGCGACAGCAAGGCCACCAAAGTGACGTCGGGCAGCCACCGGGTAGCGCGTGGCGAAACCCTGTATTCCATTGCCTGGCGTTACGGCTGGGATTACCGGGCGCTGGCCGAGGCCAACGACATCGACGCGCCGTACACCATCTATCCCGGCCAGACCCTCTCTTTCGCCGGCGGCCCCAAGCAGGCCACCCGGCCGTCCCGCCCGCCCGCCTCGTCGAGCAGTGCCCCGGCCAAGCCGTCGTCCGACGCCGCTAAGGCGGAACCGGCCCCGCCGCCCGCACCCAAACCCAAGCCGAGCACCGACACCGGCCCGGTGAACTGGCAGTGGCCGGCCTTCGGTGAGGTACTGGAACGTTTCTCCAAGGCCTCCGGCGGGCGCCGCGGCATCACCATCGGCGACCGCGAGGGCAGCCCGGTGCGCGCCGCCGCCGACGGCCGCGTGGTCTACCGGGGCAGCGGCCTCACCGGCTACGGCAACCTGCTGATCGTCAAACACAACGACCGCTGGCTGAGCGCCTACGCGCACAACAGCAGCCTGCTGGTGAAAGAGGGCGACCGGGTCAGCGCCGGCGACAAGATCGCCACCATGGGCGCCAGCGGCACCTTCCGCACCCAGCTTCACTTCGAGATCCGCAAGGACGGCCAGCCGGTGGACCCGCTCACCGTGCTGCCGAACCGGTCGTGATATGAACGCCGACAGCGAACGTCAGCAACGCCGCCTTCTGACCCTGGCCGCCAGCGCCTCGGTGGCCACCGCGCTGGTATTGATCGCGGTGAAAACCGTGGCCTGGATGATGACCGGCTCGGTGAGTCTGCTGGCGTCCCTGGTGGACTCGGTGATGGACTCCCTGGCGTCGCTGATGAACTTCGCCGCGATCCACTATTCGCTGGTCCCCGCCGACGACGAGCACCGCTTCGGCCACGGCAAAGCGGAAGCGCTGGCCGGCCTGGGGCAGGCGGTGCTGATCGGCGGCTCGGCGCTGTTTCTGCTCAAGGAAGCGGTGCTCAAACTGATCGAACCGGCGCCGCTGGAGGCCACCGCCCTGGGCGTCGGCGTGATGGTGTTCTCGATCCTGCTGACCGCGCTGCTACTGCTCCTGCAGCGCTATGTGGTGCGCCGCACCGGCTCCACCGCCATCGACGCGGACGCGCTCCATTATCTTTCCGACCTGGCCGTGAACCTGGGCATCATTTTCACACTGATCTTGGCCGGCTACGGCTTCGAGGAGGTCGACGGCATCGTCGGCCTGGCGATCGCGCTCTATATTCTGCGCTCCGCCTGGAAAATCGGTTGGGACTCCACCCAGCTGCTGCTCGATCATGAGCTGCCCGGCGAGGTGCGCGACGTGATCAGCGCGGTGGTCGCCGAACAGGAAGACGCGCTCGGTTTCCACGACCTGCGCACGCGCCAGTCCGGGCGCACCCAGTTCATCCAGCTGCACGTGGACATGGACGAGACCTTGTCGCTGCGCGACGCCCACGACCTCGGCGAGCGCATCCGCGCCGGCATCGTCGAGCACTACCCGGCGGCGGAAGTGATCATCCACCACGACCCCGTCGCCGAGCGCCCCCACGTTCCCATCGACGACCACCACTAGCGACCCTTTTGGGATGGGCCCTCCAGCTGGGCCGCGGGTCATAGCACGGATTGTGCGAGCGGGCCTTGCCCGCGAAAGGGAGCGAAGCTCCCGGCAGGATCCCAGAGGCTTTTCTCTCCATAGAGCCCGCACCGGGATCGGGTGTGCCCGTCCAGGACACGCTGCAAGTACATCTATGTACACCTCTTGCAAGTGTTGCTTGTCTGCGATGGCTCAGTGAGCAAGGGAGATTAAACTGCGTACGTCTATCCGGCCTGTTGGTTGGGCCGATTTATAGACGGCCCTGGCCCTCATGAGA
>NZ_CAXPXK010000091.1:0-11006 GCF_964221125.1 Alloalcanivorax sp. | reverse complement strand
TTTCCGCCACCCGGCCGGTCGCCTCACACCCCCGTCTTGCCGAGCTCGCCCTGGCGCTGGGCGGCTTCGCCATCGGTACCACCGAATTTGTGATCATGGGGTTGATGAACCGCATCGCCGGCGACCTTTCGGTGTCGCCGCAGCAGGTCGGCTACGCGATCAGCAGCTACGCCCTGGGCGTGGTGGTGGGTGCCCCGTTGATTTCCGCGCTGGCGGCGAAGGTGCCGAAACGACAACTGCTGATCGGTCTGATGCTGGTGTTCGCGCTGGGCAATCTGGCCAGCGCCCTGGCGCCCGGGTTCTGGTCGTTCGTCGGCCTGCGCTTTATCGCCGGGCTGCCGCACGGCGCCTATTTCGGCGTGGCGGCACTGGTGGCCGCCGCCGCGGTGCCCTCGGATCAGCGTGCCCGGGCGGTGGCCCGGGTGATGATGGGGCTGACCGTGGCGATCCTCCTGGGCGCGCCGCTGGGCACCTGGGCCGGCAACCAGTTCGGCTGGCCGGTGGCGTTCGCCGCCGTGGGCGGCATCGCCCTGGCCACCGCGCTGATGGTGCGTCTGTTCGTACCCTTCGTGCCCCGCGACCCGGACGCCAGCCCGCTGCGCGAGCTGGGCGCGCTGGTCAACCAGCAGGTGCTGTTCACCCTGGGCATCGCCAGCATCGGCTTCGGCGGCATGTTCGCGGTGTTCAGCTACGTGATGCCGACGCTCACCCAGCAGGCCGGCATGGCGGAATCCCTGGGGCCGGTGGTGCTGGCGATCTTCGGCGTGGGCACCATCATCGGCACCCTGGTGGGCGCGCGGGTGGCGGACTGGAACCTGCTCAAGGCGATTCCGCTGATTCTGATCTGGTGTCTGGTGGTGCAGGCGCTGTTTTTCGTGGCCGCCAATCAGGTGTGGGCGGGGCTGCTGTTCGTCGCCCTGGTGGGCACCAGCATGGCCCTGGGCCCGACCATTCAGACCCGGCTTATGGACGTGGCCGGCAACGCCCAGACCATGGCCGCGTCACTGAACCACGCCGCCTTCAATATGGCCAACGCCCTGGGCGCCTTGCTGGCCGGCGTGGTGATCGCCCAGGGCGTACCCTGGTCCAGCAGCGGCCTGGTGGGGGCGGCGCTGGCCGCCGGCGGTCTGCTGATCTTCTTCGCCGGCCGTGCCCTGGAGCCGGCGCCGGCGGAATGCCCGGACTGAGCTAGCGCACCCCGGCGGAGAGCGTCTCCGGCTGCACCAGCTGCCCGGTGAGCGGGAAGCGGATGGTCACCCGCAGGCCGCCGTGGGGGTGGTTGTCCAATGCCATCTCACCGTGGTGCATGTCGACGATGCGCTTGACGATGGCCAGCCCCAGACCACTGCCGCTCAGGGTGCGCGCCTTCTCGCCCCGGGAGAACGGCTGCAGCAGTAAGGGGATGTCCTCCTCGCGCACGCCCTTGCCGTGGTCGCGCACCACCAGCACCAGGGCGTTGTCGTCCAGGGCGGTGTCGATCTCCACCGGCGCGGCGCCGTACTTGAGCGCGTTGGTGATCAGGTTGGACAGCATGCGCTTGACGGTGAGCCGCTTGAGCATCAGCCGCGGCAGGTCTTTTTGCCGGATGCGCAGCTGCTCCCCGGGGTACTTGGCGGCCACCTCGTCGATCAGGTCATTGAGGTTTTCGTAGTCGGGCTGCTCGTCGGCGCCGTCGCGGATAAACGAAATGAACTGATCGAGAATCGCGTCCATGTCCTCGATGTCGGCGATTATGCCCTGGGACATTTCCTCGTCGTTGAGGAATTCCGCCGACAGCCGCAGCCGGGTCAGCGGCGTGCGCAGATCGTGGGACACCCCCGCCAGCAGCAGGGCGCGGTCGCGCTGGGACTGCTGCAGCTGGCTGGTCATGCGGTTGAAGGCGCGGTTCACCGCCTGAATCTCGGTGGGGCCGAGGCTGTCGTCGAGCACCGGCACCGCTTCACCGCGCCCCACCTTGAGCGCCACCCGCGCCAGCCGCCGCAGCGGCCGGTTGAGGCTGCGCGCGATCAGCAGACCGCCGATCACCGCCAGCAGCGGCACCGTCACACCCCAGCCCAGCAGCAGGTAGCGGTCGTAGTCGCGGAAGAACGCCATCGGCACCCGCAACCAGCGGTCGCCGAACGACGGCGCGGTGACCCACAGCACCGGCTGGCGCTCGTCCTCCAGGCGCACGGTGGCGGCCTCGCCGAGCAGCTCGGAGACTTCGTCGCGGAACCGCTCCACCACCGGGCGCGACAAAATCAGGCTTTCCGGGCGGCGCAGTTCCGGCGGCGTGCCGGCGTTAATGCCGGTGGTCTCGCCCAGCCGCCGAGACAGGCTGGCGTCGCCCTCGCTCTGGAACACCAGCTCCGCCTGCAGGGCGGTCAGGCGGGCGTATTCCCGGATGCCCGGCAGATAGGCGTTGCGGGCAAAAAACCACAGGGTGATGCCCTGGCTGAGGCCGATCACCAGACCGATGATCAGCGCCGAGCGGGCGAACGAGCTTTTGGGCAGGAAGTTGGGCATGGAGGGATTCTACCCGCCGGCGTTCAGTCCGGCACGAACACATAGCCCACGCCCCAGACGGTCTGGATATAGCGCGGTTTGGACGGGTCGTCCTCGAGCAGGCGGCGCAGGCGCGACACCTGCACGTCGATGGAGCGTTCCATGGCGGACCATTCGCGGCCCCGGGCCAGGCTCATCAGCTTGTCGCGGGTGAGCGGTTCCCGCTCGTTCTGCACCAGCGCCTTGAGCACCGCGAACTCGCCGGTGGTGAGCGGCTGCGGCTCGCCCTCGCGGGCCAGGGTGCGGTTGCCCAGGTCCAGGCTCCAGGGGCCGAAACGCACCACGGATTCGTCCTTGCTGGGGGCGCCGGGCACTTCCCGCACATGGCGGCGCAGCACGGCGCGAATGCGGGCGCTGAGCTCCTTGGGGTTGAACGGCTTGGGTAGGTAGTCGTCGGCGCCGGCGTCCAGGCCCTCGATGCGTTCCGCGTCGTCGCCCTTGGCGGTGAGCATGATGATCGGCAGGCGGTTGTCGTCGTCGCGCAGGCGACGGCAGATCGACAGGCCGTCCTCGCCGGGCAGCATCAGGTCCAGCACCATCAGCGAATAGATCTCGCGGGACAGCGCCCGGTCCATCTGGTCGGCGTCGGCCACCGCCTTGACGGCGTAGCCCTGCTCTTCCAGGAACCGTTGCAGAAGACCGCGCAGGCGGGCGTCATCGTCCACCACCAGAATCTTTTCCACTTGTTCGCTCATGGTGCTCCTCGCCGAAAGGACTACGGGAATGGATCCCGGAGGCCCGGTGTACCCGCCGCGCGTCCGGCAGGCAAATCTGGATTGTATAGAAAGATTACCGGCCGCCGCGAACCGGTGACGCCATGCGGCGCTTGGTGGCGGAACGGATCGGCTTACCTTTGCCCCCGGGCCTGCTATCATGCGCCCGCCGATGGGTTCCGAAGGAGACAAAGATGGCCAAGATTCTCGTGGTGGACGACTCACCCACGCAACTGACCAACCTGGTCAAGATGGTGGAAAATCAGGGGCACGAGGCAATCACCGCCAGCAACGGCCTGGAGGGCATCGAACAGGCCCGTGCGCAGAAGCCGGACCTGATCCTGATGGACGTGGTGATGCCGGAGCTGAACGGCTTCCAGGCCACCCGCAAGATCAATAAGGACGCCGAGCTGGGCGGGATTCCGGTGATTCTGGTCACCACCAAGGACCAGGAAACCGACAAAGTCTGGGGTGAGCGCCAGGGCGCCGCCGGCTACATCGTCAAGCCGGCCCAGGAGCCGGAACTGGCGGCGATGATCAAGCGCGTGCTGGGCTGAAGCCCGGCGCTCCCCGCAGCAACCATAGCCCGCCCCGTCACGTCAATCTATGAACGGCCGGAGTCATTCCCTATGATTCCGGTCGTTTCGTTATAAAGCGGCGCCATACCGCGCGCGCCGCCGTGCAAGCCAGGACTCTTCCATGCAAAGCATCGAACAACTGATCGCCCAGGAAATCAACGCCCAGCCCCGGCAGGTGGCGGCCACCGTGGCCCTGCTGGACGAAGGCGCCACGGTGCCGTTCATCGCCCGCTACCGTAAGGAGGTGACCGGCGGTCTGGACGATACCCAGTTGCGTACACTGGAAGAGCGGCTGCGCTATCTGCGCGAGCTTGAAGAGCGCCGCGAGACCATCCTCAAAAGCATCGCCGAACAGGAAAAACTGACCCCGGAACTGGAAAAGGCGATCCAGGAAGCGGACACCAAAACCCGCCTGGAAGACCTCTACCTGCCGTACAAGCCCAAGCGCCGCACCCGCGCGCAGATCGCCCGCGAGGCCGGCCTGGAACCGCTCGCCGACGCGCTGCTGGACGATCCCGGCCAGGATCCGGAGCAGACCGCCGCCGGCTACCTGAACGAAGAGCACAAGATCGCCACCGCCAAGGACGCCCTGGACGGCGCCAAGCAGATTCTGATGGAGCGCTTCGCGGAAAACGCCGAGCTGCTCACCCGGCTGCGCACCTTCCTGTGGGAAAAGGCCCAAGTGCAGGCGAAGCTGGCCGACGGCAAGGAAGAAGAGGGCGCCAAGTTCCGCGACTACTTCGAACACCAGGAAGCGCTCAAGAACATTCCCAGCCACCGCGCGCTGGCGCTGTTCCGGGGCCGCAACGAGGGCGTGCTGCACGTCTCCATGGTGCTGCCCGAGGAGCTGGAAAGCGCCCAGCCGCACCCCTGCGAAGCGATGGTCACCGAGGTGGCGGGCTGGCGTCACGAAGGCCGCGCCGCCGACGACTGGCTCGGCGAGGTGATGCGCTGGACCTGGAAGATCAAACTCAACACCCACCTGGAAACCGAGTTGCTCGGCCGCGTGCGCGAAATGGCCGAGGAAGAAGCGATCCAGGTGTTCGCGCGCAACCTGAAAAGCCTGCTGATGGCGTCGCCCGCCGGCCCCAAGGCCACCATGGGCCTGGACCCGGGCCTGCGCACCGGCGTCAAGGTGGTGGTGGTGGACCCCACCGGCAAGCTGCTGGAACACACCACCATTTTCCCGCACCAGCCCAAGAAGCAGTGGGATCAGTCCCTGGCGACGCTGGCCAAACTCTGCGCCAAGCACGATGTGTCGTTGATCGCCATCGGCAACGGCACCGCCAGCCGCGAGACCGACAAGCTGGCCGGCGAGGTGGTCAAGCAACTCAGCGACCGCAATATCCAGAAAATCATGGTGTCGGAAGCGGGCGCCTCGGTGTACTCCGCATCGGAAATGGCGGCGCGGGAGTTCCCCGATCTGGACGTGTCGTTCCGGGGCGCGGTGTCTATCGCCCGGCGTCTGCAGGACCCGCTGGCGGAGCTGGTGAAGATCGATCCGAAGTCGATCGGCGTGGGCCAGTACCAGCACGACGTCAGCCAGGTGAAGATGTCGCGCTCCCTGGACGCGGTGGTGGAGGACTGCGTCAACGCCGTGGGCGTGGACGTTAACACCGCCAGCGCGCCGCTGCTGGCGCGCATCGCCGGCCTCAACACCACCATCGCCGGCAACATCGTTACCTTCCGCGAGAAGAACGGCGCCTTCAGTGATCGCGGCGCGCTCAAGCAGGTGCCGCGCCTGGGCGAGAAAACCTTCGAGCAGGCCGCCGGCTTCCTGCGCATCATGGGCGGCGCCAACCCGCTGGACGCTTCTTCAGTGCACCCGGAAGCCTACCCGCTGGTGGAGCGCATCGCGGAAAAACACGGCCGGCCGCTCAAAGACCTGATCGGCGACGCGCCCTTCCTGAAGAAAGTGAACGCCGGGGACTTCACCGACGACGTGTTCGGCCTGCCCACCGTCACCGACATTCTCAGCGAGCTGGAAAAGCCCGGCCGCGACCCGCGCCCGGAATTCAAGGCGGCGGAGTTCAAGGAAGGCGTGGAGACGCTGAACGACCTGAAGCCAGGCATGCTGCTAGAAGGTTCGGTGACCAACGTCACCAACTTCGGTGCCTTCGTGGACGTGGGCGTGCACCAGGACGGCCTGGTTCATGTCTCCGCCCTGGCCGACAAGTTCGTGGAAGACCCCCACGACGTGGTCAAGCCCGGCGACATCGTCAAGGTCAAGGTGATGGAGGTGGACCTGCCCCGCAAGCGCATCAGCCTGACCATGCGCCTGGACGAACGCCACCAGGACCAGCCGAAAAGCGCCGACGCCCCCGCCGGCCGCCCCCGTGGCCGGGGCGGCCAGCCCAAGGGCGGCGGTCGCGGCCAGTCGGGCGGCGGCCAGAAACCGGCGGCGCAGGGCGCCCTGGGCGCGGCCTTCGCGAAGGCGTTCGAAGACAAGAACAAGCGCGGCTGACCCTGATGTTAACCGGCCCCGGGCCTGCCATACTGGCAGGCCGCGCGATCAACCTCCCTGTCGGATAGGCCCATGACCGATACGCTCAGCCAGCGAATCCAGGCACTGCTGGATTCCGAAGCCGCCGCCACCCTGGCTCACATTCGCCGTGGCATCGAGAAGGAAAGCCTGCGGATCACCGACCAGGGCCTGCTCGCGCACACTCCGCACCCCCGGGAGCTGGGCTCGGCGCTGACCCATCCGTATATCACCACGGACTATTCCGAATCGCTGCTGGAATTCATCACCCCGCCCAGCACCGACCTGCAGCAGCCGATCGAGTTTCTTGAGAATCTGCACCGCTACGCCTACCGGCACATCGACGACGAACTGCTGTGGGTGAACTCCATGCCCTGCATGATCGCCAACGACAACGACGTGCCGGTGGCGGAATACGGCAGCTCCAACGTGGGCCGCATGAAGCACATCTACCGCATCGGCCTGGGCCACCGGTACGGGCGCAAGATGCAGACCATCGCCGGGATCCACTACAACTTCTCGTTCCCGGATGAGTTCTGGCGCATCAACCGCGAGCTGGAGGGCAGCGAGGCCCCGCTGCGGGACTATATCTCGCAGCGCTATTTCGACCTGACCCGAAACTTCCAGCGCTATTCCTGGCTGCTGGTGTACCTGTTCGGCGCCTCGCCGGCGCTGTGCTCGTCGTTCCTGGCCGGCCGCGAACACCAGCTGCTGGAGCGCTTCGACCACAGCCTCTACCGGCCCAACGCCACCAGCCTGCGGATGAGCGACCTGGGCTACCAGAACAACGCCCAGTCGTCGCTGGCGATCAGCTACAACAATCTGGACGACTATGTCCGCACCCTGACCCACGCCATGAAGACGCCGGACCCGGTGTATCAGAAGCTGGGCGTGCGCGACGCGCAGGGCCGCTACCAGCAGCTCAACGCCAACATCCTGCAGATCGAGAACGAGTACTACTCGTCGATCCGCCCGAAACGCACCATCAACAGCGGCGAGCGCCCCACCCTGGCGCTGCAGCGGCGCGGCGTGGAATACATCGAGATCCGCGCCCTGGACCTCAACCCGTTCGAGCCGGTGGGCATCAATCAGCAGGAAATCCGGTTCCTGGACCTGTTCGCCACCTACTGCCTGCTGCGCGAATCGCCGCGCCTGGAACACTGCGACCTGGACGCCAGCAAGGAGAACCTGCGCCGGGTGGTCTACGACGGCCGCAACACCGGCGTGCAGCTGAACAACTGGGGCAAGTCGGTCTCGCTGCGTAACTGGGGGCTGGAAAAGCTCGACCAGATGCTGCCCATCGCCGAGCTGTTCGACCGCTGCCACGGCCATGACGGCCAGCACGGCCGGCTCTACCGGGACGCCCTGGAGCAGCAGCGCGAGAAGCTGCTAGAGCCCGACGCCACCCCGTCCGGGCGCATTCTCGACAAGCTGGAAAGCCGGCAGCAGAGCTTTTTCGGCTTCGCCATGAACCAGGCCCTGGCGCACCGGGATCACTTCCGTTCGCGGCCGCTGGACACCAACCTGGAAGCCGAGTGGCGGCGCCTCGCCGAAGACAGCCTGGCGGAGCAACAGGCGGCGGAAGCGGAAGCGGAGATGCCGTTCGAGGCGTACCTGGAGGCCTATTTCCGCGGCTAAGCCTATATTCTGACGAATGGTCGTTTTTTGTACATCAATGGTACTAGCGGCTATCCCCGGCGGTGCTAGTCTGCCCCCGTTGAAGGAGGGATAGTTATGTTTGATCCGACATCCGACCCGTTCGAGAAAGCCTACAACCGCGGCTGCATGTGGGGCATGGCCGGCGGTCGCGTGGACCAGTGTCCTTACCAGGACGAGGCGCTGGAGGAATGGTGGGTGCAAGGTTGGGACGCCGGCGCCGCCGCCTGGCATCATCACCGGGAACCCGCCGCCTCGCGCAGCGTCTGAAGGTAACGGAGCCCCCAGAACCCCGCCGCCGGGCCGCTTGTCCGGCGGCGGGGTTTTGCTTAGGGTGCGTTGACGCTTGCCGGATTCAAACAAGGAAAAACAACCATGTCGTCCCTTCTTCCCAGCCCCCGTGCGCTTAACGGACTCACCCTGCTTGGCTGCCTGGCGGCGCTTGCCGGCGCGCTTTACATGCAGCATGTCGAAGGCCTGGAACCCTGCCCGCTGTGCATCTTTCAGCGCATTGCGCTGATGGTGGTGGCGGCGGTACTGCTGGTCGCCACCCTGCACGGCCCGCGCGGCGTCGGCGTGCGTATCTACGCGCTGCTGACCGCCATCGCCACCCTGGCCGGCGCCGGCATCGCCCTGCGCCACCTGTGGCTGCAAAGCCTGCCCGCCGACGAGGTGCCCGCCTGCGGCCCCAATCTGGATTACATGCTGGACGCCTTCCCGCTCACCGACGTGCTCACCCAGGTGCTGTCCGGCTCCGGCGAATGCGCCGAAATCAGCTGGCGTTTCCTCGGCCTGACCATTCCCGGCTGGTCGCTGGTGGTGTTCGGGGGCGTGCTGGTGGTGGCTCTGATACAATTGCTGCGCCCGCGCCGGGGCTGAGCGAGCCGCCTTCTCCGCACCTTCGGCGCGGGTCTTTGCGTTTGGGAGATCCGCCCGATGGTCGACGGCCTGCTGATTCTGCTTCTGTTTCAATTTCTCGGTGAGCTGGTGATTCATTTCACCGGCCTGCCGCTGCCCGCCCCGGTGGTGGGCATGGTGCTGCTTCTGCTGGCGCTGATGTTCAGCGTTCCCTACAGCGACCGGGTGGCGGACGCCTCCGGCGCCCTGATCCGTCATATCAGCCTGCTGATCTTTCCGCTCGGCGTGGGCATCGTGCTGCAGTGGGAGCGTTACAGCGACTACGCGCTGGCGCTCACCGTGGCGGTGATCTTCGGTACCATCCTGGCGCTGGTGCTGGTCACCCTGCTGCTCAAGTTGCTGCTGCGCGAGCGCGGCAAAGCCGGCCAGCGAGGAGGCCGTGCCGATGGCTGATCTGGTTCACTCGCCGCTGTTCGGGCTGCTGCTCACCCTGGCCAGTTACCGCATGGCCACCTGGCTGTACGGCAAGGTGCACAGCCTGCCGCTGTTCCACCCCTTTATCGTCGCCTCGATCCCGGTGATCGTGGTGCTGCCCCTGGTGGGCGTGTCCTACAACGAGTACCGCGACCAGACCCAGGTGCTCTCCTTCCTGCTCGGGCCGGCCACCGTGGCGCTGGCCTGGCCGCTCTATCGCCAGCTGCACACGGTGCGCAGCGTGTGGCGTCCGATCCTGATCACCACCTTTATCGGCGCGGCGCTGGCCGCCGGCATTTCCATCTATCTGGCCTGGCTGCTGGGGGCGCCGGAGGCGGTGGTGGGCTCGCTGGCGCCGAAATCGATCACCACGCCGATCGCGGTGGAGGTGGTGAAAAGCACCGGCGGCTATGTGTCCCTGGCCGCCGGCGCGGTGGCCATCACCGGGATCGTCGGCGCGCTGGTGGGCGGCCTGGTGTTTCGCGTGCTGGGGGTCAAGGACGACCGCATTCGCGGCTTCGCGCTGGGCCTGGTGGCCCACGCCATCGGCACCGCCCGGGCGTTCGAATTCAGCGAGAAAGCCGGCGCCTTCGCCGGCCTGGCCCTGGGCCTGACCGGCCTGGTCACGGCGCTGGCGCTGCCCTGGCTGTGGCCGCTGATCAGCCCCTGGCTGTTCCCGGGCTGAACGCCGCGGCCGGCGGCGTTATTCGCCCGCTCTCCTAAAGCCCCGCCTCTAATGAAGAAACGGTCTTTCACGGTAAGCCTCTGATCGAAAAGCCGTTTTCTCCCGCCGCGCCGGCCGGCGCCGCCGGTGCCGGGAGATCGCCATTGCCTCGCCGCGAACAGCGGCGCTAGCCTCAATACCCGTCCAATGAAAAGCGCGCGATACCGCAAGGAGCGACCCCATGGCCACGCCCCACTCCCCGGCTCTGCACCCGTCCGCCGCCCTGGACCGCTGGCGGCGCATTGAAGCCCTGCTGCACGCCTGGCTGGAGCAACGCCGCCGCCTGCTGGTTCTGCTCTGCTCGATCCAGGGCCTGGAGGGCTTCCAGCGCCCCGGCTCGATCCAGAATCAGGTGCGCGAATTCTGCCAGTTGCTGATGGACTACATCAGCGCCGGCCACTTCGAGATCTACCAGGAACTGGTCCGCGAGGCGCGCCTGGGCGCCGCCCACCGCGGCGGGACCATCAATCTGGCCTCGCGGATTCTGCATCAGCTGGACCCCTCCACGGAGGAGGCGCTGGCCTTCAATGAGGACTTCGACACCGACGACCACTGCCTGAGCCAGCTGGAGGTGCTGCCCGAGCGGCTGACCCGGCTCACCGAAATGCTCGAGGAGCGCTTCGCCCTGGAAGATCAGCTGATCCTCAGCGTGCACAGCCGCGACACCGCCGAGCGCGCCCGCGTCCTTAACTTCTAATCCCAGTGCGAGCTTGCCCTGCAAGCGAAAGGCCGGCTTTAGCCGGCCGGCAGGATCCCAGAGGCGTTGTTGGTGCCGGTGTTAGAGATGTCTCTGGAATCCTGCCGGGAGCTTCGCTCCCTTTCGCGGGCAAGGCCCGCTCCCACAGGCCCGCTCCCACAAAATTTCTCGCCCTAAGCCATCGGCCAGGCACAAAAAAGCCACGCTCCTTTGCGGGAGCGTGGCTTTTTTTCGGGTCGGGCTAGCGCGGATTATTCAGCCGCGTCGGCGCCTTCCTCGG
>NZ_CAXPXK010000090.1:0-8683 GCF_964221125.1 Alloalcanivorax sp. | reverse complement strand
CATGGTCGAGCAGCCGCTCGGCCAACTCTTCCTCGTTATAGGTTTCGTCCTGGCCCACGGAAAACACCTGGGACGTGCCGGTCTTGGCGCCCATCCGGTAAGGCGCGCCCTCGGCCATGACCTTGGCGGTGCCTCGCTCGCCGTGCACCACCTCCGCCATGGTCTCTTCCATGCGCTGCCAGTTGTCCGGATTATTCAGTGTGATATCCGGGCGCGGCGGCACCCGCAGGGCGTCGGCGGCCAGGGTGGGCGTCACCTGCTTGCCGTGGTGGGCGAGAATCGCGGTGGCGGTGGCCAGTTGCAGGGGCGTGGCCAGCATGAAGCCCTGGCCGATACTGGCGTTGATGGTGTCGCCGTGGTACCAGGTGGCGCCGCGCGCCGCGCGTTTCCACTCCTTGGACGGCAGTAGCCCCGAGGACTCGTTGAACAGGTCGATGCCGGTGGGCTGACCCAGCGAAAAGTCGCTGAGGAAATCGTGCATGCGGGAAATGCCCAGCTTGAAACCCAGATCGTAGAAATAGGTGTCGCAGGACTGCACCACCGCCTTGTTCATATCCACATGGCCGTGGCCCCAGCGCTTCCAGTCCCGGTAACGGTGCGGGTTGTCCTCCAGCTGGTAGTAGCCGGGGTCGAAGATGGTGCGCTGCCAGTCGGTGACCCCGGCGTCCAGGCCCGCCAGCCCGATAAACGGCTTCACCGTGGAGCCGGGCGGGTAGCGGCCCTGCAGCGCCCGGTTGAACAGCGGGTTGTCCAGGTCTTCCCGGTAGCGGGCGTAGTCCTGGTGGGAGATGCCGTTGACGAACAGGTTGGGGTCGAACACCGGGCGGCTGACGAACGCCAGCACGCTGCCGTCGCGGGGGTCGATGGCCACCACCGCGCCGCGCCGGTCGCCGAGGGCTTCGTCGGCGGCCCGCTGCACGTCCATATCCAGGGTCAGGCGCAGGTTTTCACCGGGCACCGGCGGCTTCTGCTCCAGCACGCGCAGTATCCGGCCGCGGGCGTTGGTTTCCACCTGACGGTAACCCACCTGGCCGTGCAGGCGGTTCTCGTAGTAGCGCTCCACACCGCTGCGCCCGTAGTAGTGGGTGCCGGCGTAATCGCCCTGCTCGGTGAGGGTCATGCCGTCCAGGTCTTCCGCGTTGAGCCGGTTCACGTAGCCCAGCACGTGGGAAAACAGCTTGCCGTGGGGGTAGTGGCGCACCGGGTTGGCGGCCACGCGCACGCCCGGCAGCCGGTGCTGGTTCACGGTGATGCGGGCGATTTCGTCCTCGCTGAGGCGCCCGCGCAGGGGAATCGGGTCCCAGGGCCGGCGCGGCCCCTGCAGACGCTTGTTGAAGCGTTCGATGTCGTCGCTTTCCAGCGGCACCAGCTGGTGGATCTCGCGCAGGGTGCGCTGCAGGTCGGGAATCTGCTCGACGATCACCTCCACGGTGAAGTCCGGCCGGTTGGCGGCCAGAATCTCGCCGTTGCGGTCGGTGATCAGGCCGCGCGGCGGCGGCACCGCCTGGGTCTGCACCCGGTTTTCATCGCTGAGCGTGGTATAGCGGCTGTGCTGGAAAATCTGCAGCCAGGCCATGCGCCCCACCAGCCCGACGGTCAGCAGGGTGACCAGAATGGCGCTCACCAGCAGCCGAAAGCTGAAAATCCGCTGCTCGTGGTGGTGGTCTTTTAAGGTCAGAGGTCGGCGCATTGGGCCCTGATAGTCGATGGTTCAGCGATGATACGGATGGCCGGCGAGCAGCGTCCAGCCGCGATACAACTGCTCGGCGAGCAGAACCCGCACCAGCGGATGCGGCAGGGTCAGCGGTGACAGAGACCAGCGCTCATGGGCGGCGGCGGACACCCGCGGGCAGAGACCGTCCGGCCCACCCACCAGCACCACCAGATCCTGGCCCAGGTCCTTCAGGGTACCAAGGCGCTCGCTGAGCTGCTCGGTGGAGAGCGCGCGGCCGCCCACTTCGAGCGCCACCTGATGGGCGCCGGGGTATTTCGTCAGCCGCTTCTCCAGTGCTTCGCCTTCGGCGCGCACCAGGGCGGCGGTGTCCCCCTTGCTTCTCTTAGGCAGCGGAATCTCCTCGAGTTCCAGGCGCATGTCCGGCGGCATCCTTTTTTGATACTCGCCGAAGCCCTGAATCACCCAGGAGGGCATTTTGCCGCCGACAGCCAGAAGATGAATACGCAAACAACACACCCGCCGCGCAAGTGAATGGCAAAGGGTCAGTCGCTTTGCGGCGACCGGTCCGGATGGTGCGCCGGATTCTGCCAGAGGCGCTCCAGATCATAAAACTCCCGGGTCGCCGGCAGCATCAGATGCACCACCACGTCGCCCAGATCCACCAGGATCCACTCCGCGCCGCGCTCGCCCTCGGTGCCCAGGGGCTTATAGCCGGACTTCTTGGCCTTTTCCATCACCGAATCCGCCAGGGCTTTGACGTGGCGGCTGGAGGTGCCGCTGGCGATCACCATGTCGTCGGCGACGCTGGTGACGGCGCGCACATCCAGGCTGGTAATGTTCTTGGCTTTCATTTCTTCCAGAGCGTCGATTACCAGATCCAGCAAAGGGGGTTGAGAACTCATGGGGCCTCGTTGTGTGCGTGACGGGTTGGGTGAACGGTGTCGGCATTATACAGGCCCAGGCGTCGGATATGGGCCAGCACCGCCGGTGTCAGGTGATAATCGGCGCCATCGTGCTGCAGAGCACGGCGGATATCGGTGGCGGCCACCGCCATTTCCGGGCGGCGCAGCATCAGGCGCCGCCCCGCCGGCCGCCGGCGCAGCAGCGCCGCCGGCGCCGCCGGGAAGGCGCGCTGCACCGACAGCGGCGCCGGCGGGCTGTGCGGGCGTGGCACCACCGCCAGATGGCAGAGGGCGGGAAATTCCCGCCAACGGTGCCAGCGATGCAGACCGGCGAAGCTGTCCGCGCCCACCACGAACACCAGAGGGCGCGCGCCGATCAGCCGTTTGTAGTGCTTCAGGGTGGCCAGCGTGTAGGACGGCCCGCTGGGGTGTCGCAGCTCCCAGTCGTCGGCGACCAGCTGTTTGTGCCCGGCGCAGGCGCGGCGCACCATGGCCAGCCGCTGCTCGCCGGTGGCCAGGGGCTGGGGCCGGTGCGGCGGCACCGCGTTGGGCAACAGATGCACCGGCGCATCGCCGAGCGCCCGGGATACCGCCAGGGCGGCCCGCAGATGGGCACGGTGAATCGGGTCGAAAGTACCGCCGAACAGGATCAAAGGAAGGTCGGACGCGGTATCACGTCCGAACATGCCCGTCCCCGAGCACCACCCACTTCTGGCTGGTGAGCCCTTCCAGGCCCACCGGCCCGCGGGCGTGGAGCTTGTCCGTGGAGATGCCGATCTCCGCGCCCAGGCCGTACTCGAAGCCGTCGGCGAACCGGGTGGAGGCGTTGACCATCACCGAGCTGGAATCCACCTCGGCGAGAAACCGCCGCGCCAGGGTGTAGTTTTCGGTAATGATCGACTCGGTGTGCCCGGAACTGTAGCGGTGGATGTGCTCCAGCGCCTCGTCCAGGCCGTCCACCAGCTTGATCGCCAGCACCGGCGCCAGGTATTCCTCGGCCCAGTCGGTTTCGGTGGCTTCGCCGATGCCGTCGAGCAGCGCCCGGCTGCGCTCGCAACCGCGCAGCTCCACGCCGGCGGCCTGATACTGGGCGGCCAGCTCCGGCAGCACCCGTTCGGCGATGCCGGCGTGCACCAGCAGTGTTTCCATGGTGTTACAGGTGCCGTAGCGCTGGGTCTTGGCGTTGTAGGCCACCTTGATCGCCTTGCCGGCGTCCGCCTGGGCGTCGATGTAGACGTGGCAGTTGCCGTCCAGATGCTTGATCACCGGCACCCGGGCGTCGTTGCTGATGCGTTCGATCAGGCCCTTGCCGCCGCGCGGCACGATCACGTCCACCCACTCGGGGTGGGTGATCAGCTCGCCCACGGCGGCGCGGTCGGTGGTCTCGATCACCTGCACGGCGGTTTCCGGCAGGCCGGCCTCGCGCAGGCCGATGCGCAGGCACTCGGCGATCGCCTGGTTGGAATCGATCGCCTCGGAGCCGCCGCGCAGAATCGCCGCGTTGCCGGATTTCAGGCACAGCGCCGCCGCGTCGATGGTGACGTTGGGGCGCGACTCGTAAATGATGCCGATGACGCCCAGCGGCACGCGCATCTTGCCCACCTGGATGCCCGAGGGCCGGTAGTTCAGGTCGGTGATGCCGCCCACCGGGTCGGCCAGGGCGATCACCTGCTCGAGGCCTTCCACCATGCCGTCGAAGCGCTCCGGGGTCAGTTCCAGGCGGTCCAGCAGCGCCGCGTCCAGGCCGCTGTCACGGCCGCGCGCCAGATCACGCTGGTTGGCGTCGAGAATGGCGCTGCGGTGCGCGCGCAGGGCGCCGGCGATGGCGCTCAGGGCGGCGTTCTTGTCGCCGGCGGTGGCCCGGGCCATGGCCCGGGACGCGCCGCGGGCCTGCTCGCCCACGGTCGCCATGTACTGCTGGATATCCATGTTCTCTGCGATGCCCATTGTTTGACCGGAAAAGAATCGGAAGGCGCCTAGTATAGGCGTTTCCCGGCCCCGGGCGAAACCAGCGCTTTCAGGAGACGGAGGCTTCGAGCACGCGCACCATGGGGGTGCCGCGGGTGCGGGGGATGGGCAGGGCGGTGTAGAAATCCGCCGGGTCGTGGACGGTGAGGGCGTCGAAGCCCTGGTTCAGGAAGTGGCGCTCGGTGTCGGCGTCGGAGCGGAAGTGGAACGCCACCTGGCTGCGCGATATCGCGCCCAGCAACCCGCCCAGGGTTTTCAGCGTGCGGTGGAAGCGCATGTTGGCGTACAGCGGGTAGTTGTCGCTCAGATACACGCCGCGCGGAAAACGACGCAGGCCGGCGGCCAGCCGGCCCCAGAACGGCGTCACGGTGTCCAGGCTGAAGTAGTTGATCAGCCCCTCGGTGATCACCGCCACCGGCCGCGCCGGGTCCAGGCCGTCGAGCAGGGCGGCGACGCTGTCCGGGCCGTCCTCGGCGAGAATGTTCACCGGCACCACGCGGTGGGTGGCGCTTAAGAAGCCCTTGGCGGCCAGCAGGCGGCGTTTGCGGTCGGCCATGTCGGGCAGGTCCGCCTCCACATAGGTGATCGACGGAAAGCGTTGCCGGAAGCGGCAGCCGCGCGGTGACAGCCCGCAGGCGATCTCCACCACCTGCAAATCCGGATGCTGCTCGATCAGCGCCTCCAGGCGCGCGTCGATCAGATGGTGGCGCTGCAGCAGGAAGGTGCGGATATTGCCGCCCAGTACCCGCTTGCCGAGCGCTTCCATGGGGCTCATGGCGCCGTACAGCAGCGCCCCCGAGCGGGTCTGGAAGAACGGCTCGGAGAGGCCGTTGCGCACCCATACCTGGCCGGTATAGAGCGCGGTGAAGCTGATCGACGAGGTGTCCGGGGCGTGCTTGTCCATGGCGGTCCTGCCTGTGGTGGTGATCGCAACGCCGAAGGCTAGCAAAGCCGGTCGCCCGACGCCGGGGGCGAAGGGGCCAAAACAGGCGGCGGCTACTTTTCCAGGATCGCCGGCAGCGGTTTGCCGCACAGGCGCAGCACCAGCCCGGCGAGAAACTGCCAGGGGTCGCCGGGCCCCATGCCTTTGACGGCCTGGTCGGCGCGGATCGCCAGCGCCTGGCACTGGTGCAGCTGGCGCGGCGGCATGCGCCCGGCCTGGGCCTGCAGAGCGCGCAGCCGCTGCGGCGGCAGGCGCGGCGGGGCGCCGCCGGTGGCGAGCGCGTCCAGGGCGCGGATTTCCCGGCCCAGGGCCCACAGCACCACCGGTGCTTCCACGCCTTCGGCGCGCAGGGTGCGCAGAATGCGCAGCGCCCGGTTGGCGTCGCCGCCGCTGGTGGCGTCGGTGAGGTCGAACGGCGTGTAGCGGCTGGAATCGCCCACCGCCTGCTGCACGGTGGCGGCGTCGACGCGGCCGTCCGTGGCCAGCAGGGCGAGCTTGTCCACTTCCTGGGCGGCGGCCAGCAGGTTGCCTTCGCTGCGCTGGATCAGCAGTTCCAGGGCGTCGTCGTCGATGGTCAACTTGAGCGCGGCGAGCCGGTCGCGCAGCCAGTGTTGCAGCTGCTTGCCTTCCACCGGCCAGATCTCCACCACCGCGCCGACCTTTTCCACCGCCTTGACCCAGGCGCTGTTCCAGTCCTTGCGGCGGTCCAGCCGCGAGCAGCGGATCAGAATCAGGGTGTCGTCGTTGGGGTGGTCGAGCAGATCGCGCAGGATCTGGCTGCCGGCTTTGTCCGGGCGCTTTTCCAGCAGCACCAGTTCCAGAATCCGGCGGCCGCCGAACAGGCTCATGCTTTGCGATTCATTGAGCAGGGCGTTCCAGTCGATGCCGGTGTCGGCGCTGAAACGGTGGCGCTCGTCGAAGCCTTTCTGGCGGGCGCTGGCGCGCAGGGCATCCAGGCATTCGTCCTGCTGCAGGGGCTCGTCGCCGGCCACCAGATAGACCGGCAGCAGGTCGTTTTGCAGGTGCTTGGCGAGTTGCTCCACACGCAGGCGCATGGCGGCTAGCGGTTCCGGCTGTCGATTTTGCGGGCGGCGTTGGCCAGCTGGTTGATCAGCCGGTAGGCCACATCCTCGTAGAGATCGTCGCGCACCAGTTCTTCCTCGTCGGAGGTGGCGGTGACGTTATCCGGCGAGTAGGCGAAGCTGCGCAGGGCGGAAATACGCCGTGGCGGGTTGAGCATCGCCTCGGTGTCGCGGTCCACCAGTTGCCAGGTGATTTCGTAGCGCAGCTCGCGCTCGGCGGCGCGGCCGCGGGCGTCCACCGCCGCGGTGCGGCTGTCCCAGCGTTCGTCGAGAATCATCACGATGTTCTGTGATTCGCCGTGGATCAGCACGCCGCTGGGTTCCAGCTCGTCCTCCAGGGTGTAGCGAAGCCGGGCGCTGGCGCCGTCCAGGGTGATCGACTCCAGCTCCGGCGTGGAGGTCTGACCGCGCAGTTGCCAGCCGGAGCAGGCCGCCAGCAGCAGGGCGGCAGCGGTGAGCAGCAGGGCGGTTCGGGCGTGACGTATCACTGGCGGTCTCCGATCAATGTTCAGTTGGCGACAATATTAACCAGTTTGCCCGGCACCACGATCACCTTGCGGATGGTCTTGCCTTCGGTGAAGCGCACCACATTGGCTTCTTCCCGGGCCAGCGCTTCCACGCTCTCTTTATCGGCGCTGGCGGGCACGGTCAGTTTGGCGCGTACTTTGCCGTTCACCTGTACCACCATCTCCAGGGTGTCCTTGACCAGGGCGCTCTCGTCCACCGCCGGCCAGGCGGCGTCGATCACCGCCTCGTCATGGCCCAGGGCGTGCCACAGGGCATGGGCGGCGTGGGGCACGATCGGCGACAGCAGCAGCACCGCCGCTTCCAGGGCTTCCTGGCGCACCGCCCGGGCCGGGCCTTCGTCGCCGCCCTCGTTGAACGAGCGGCTGACTTCGTTGCTCAGTTCCATCACCGCGGCGATGGCGGTGTTGAAGGTGTAGCGGCGGCTGATGTCATCGCTGACCTTCTGGATGGTTTCGTGGGTCTTGCGGCGCAGCGTTTTGCCGCTGTCGTCCAGGGCGGCCGGGTCCAGCGCCGGCGCCGGGCCACCTTCCACGTGTTCCGCCACCAGCCGCCACAGCCGTTTGAGGAAACGGTGGGCGCCTTCCACGCCGGAATCGTTCCATTCCAGGGACTGCTCCGGCGGCGCCGCGAACATCATGAACAGGCGCACGGTGTCGGCGCCGAACTCCTCAATCATTTGCTGCGGGTCCACGGTGTTGCCCTCGGACTTGGACATCTTGGCGCCGTCCTTGAGCACCATGCCCTGGCAGAGCAGCCGTTTGAACGGCTCGTCGGACTCCACCAGGCCGGTGTCGCGCAACAGCTTGTGGAAGAAGCGCGCGTACAGCAGGTGCAGGATGGCGTGCTCGATGCCGCCCACATACTGGTCCACCGGCAGCCAGTAATTGGCGCGGGCCGGGTCCAGCATCGCCTGGTCTTCGTCCGGGCAGGTGAAGCGGGCGTAGTACCAGCTCGATTCCATGAAGGTGTCGAAGGTGTCGGTTTCGCGGAACGCGGGCTGGCCCTGGTGTTCGGTTTTGGCCCACTCCGGGTCGGCCTTGATCGGCGAGGTGACGCCGTCCATGCGCACGTCCTCGGGCAGCACCACCGGCAGCTCGTCTTCCGGCACCGGCACCTGGGTGCCGTCCTCCAGCGAGCGCATCGGAATCGGCGCGCCCCAGTAACGCTGCCGGGACACGCCCCAGTCGCGCAGGCGGTAGTTCACTTTCTTCTCGCCCAGGCCGCGCTCGGACAGCCAGGCGGCGATGGCGTCGAACGCCTGCTCGGAGGTCAGGCCGTCGAATTCACCGCTGTTAACCAGCTTGCCCTTGGCGGTGAAGGCTTCGTTGTCCAGGTCCAGGGTCTCGCCGTGGGCGGGCTCGATCACCTGATTGATCGGCAGGCCGTACTTGTGGGCGAACTCGAAGTCGCGTTGGTCGTGGGCGGGCACCGCCATCACCGCGCCGGTGCCGTAGCTCATCAGCACGAAGTTGGCCACCCACACCGGCACGTCCTTGCCGGTGATCGGGTGCCGGGCATACACGCCGGTGAAGATGCCTTTCTTCTCCATGGTGGCGATGTCCGCCTCGGCCACGCCGGCGTGCTG
>NZ_CAXPXK010000089.1:0-11266 GCF_964221125.1 Alloalcanivorax sp. | reverse complement strand
GGGGCGGCGCCGCTTGGCGGCGACGTCCTGCGCCGGCCGTTGGCCGGCTTGTCGAACCCTGGGGGGTTCTCTAAATACTTCCCCGGTATGGCATACAAACAAAAAGGGCCCCGCTCAAATGAGCGGGGCCCTTTTTGTTTGTATGGCGCACCGGGGAGGATTCGAACCCCCGACCTCCTGGTTCGTAGCCAGATGCTCTATCCAACTGAGCTACCGGTGCGGGACCTTGCGGCGTTGGCCGTCAAGAGGCGCGCATTATTCCCAATGCCCCCCGGGGAGTCAAGCCGGGGGCGGTGATTTCTTGCGCAAACGGACCGCGGGGGCGATTTATTCTTCGCCGGCTTCCATTTGTTTTTGCAGATAATTTTCCAGGCCTACCTTGTCGATCAGGCTGAGTTGGGTTTCCAGCCAGTCGATGTGCTCTTCCTCGGAGGCGAGGATTTCGCGGAACAGGTCGCGGGTGACGTAATCGCGGACGGATTCGCAGTATTCGATGCCGTCGCGCAGGTCGGGCACCGCCATTTGCTCAAGCTTGAGGTCGCAGTTGAGCATTTCCTTGGTGTTTTCGCCGATCATCAGTTTGCCCAGGTCCTGCAGGTTGGGCAGACCTTCGAGGAACAAAATACGCTCGACCAGCATGTCGGCGTGTTTCATTTCATCGATGGACTCGTGGTATTCGTGCTCGTACAGGGCCTGGAAGCCCCAGTCCTTGTACATCTTGGCGTGCAGGAAATACTGGTTGATCGCCACCAGCTCGTTGCCGAGTGCGCGGTTGAGGAATTCGATGACTTTCTGGTCGCCTTTCATGTGCGTTCTCCGTGCCGGCGGGGTAGTGGCGACTATTGTTCAGCAAGACGGGGGCACGGACAAGGTTTACCCGGAAAAAATCGAGTAAATACAAGTAGTTATACTAATGAGAATCAGTCTTTAAAGGAACGCCGCAAGCGGCTGTGGGCGTCCCTGCTCCCTGGCTGGGCTCGGGCCTGGCTGGGAGGCTGATGGACTGCTCTCGCGCGGGGCGGCTCTCAGGCGGTCTGAGGCCAGTATTGGACTGGTTCGCCCCGGTTTGCCGAGATTGAAGAGACCGCCGGCATGGCGTTACGGGTATCACGCAATACCTGACGGGCGTGCCGTGCACATTTAGCACACTGACTGCCAACCCCAAGTTCCCGACGAAGATCGCGCAGGCTGTCGCAACCGCTTTCGGCTGCTTCCCGTATCTGACCGTCAGTGATGCCGTTACACAAACAAACGTACATGGCTACGTCCACTCCTCAAACTCGGGAGCAGAATAACTCTAATGCGAATTGTTATCAATAACTTTCTTGGCCAGGGCGCCACCCCTGCCCGGCGGCAGGCCCAGGGCGGTTTTTTTTGGGGGAGAGGGGTGCCGAAACGACAACGCCCCCGGCGGGCCGGGGGCGTTGTGTCGAACGGGCGGACGGTCCGGTCAGCTGCTCTTGGCCGGGGTCTTCTTGGCCGCCGCTTTCTTGCGCGGTGCTTTGCGCGCCGGGGTCTTGCGGGTGGCGGTCTTCTTCACCGCGGTCTTGCGGGTCGCGGTTTTCTTGGCCGCCGGACGCTTGCTGGCGCTTTTCTTCGCCGGGGTGCGCTTGGCCGCCTTCTTGGCGGTGGCGCGCTTGGCGGTGGTTTTGCGCGCGGTGGTTGTCTTGCCGGTGGCTTTGCGGGCGGCGCGCTTGGCCTTCTGCTCCGCTTTCTTCTGAGCCACCTTGGCTTTCTTCGCCAGCTTGCGCTCGTACTCGCGCATCTTGGTGGTCAGGTTACGCTGGGCGGTGCGCAGCTTTTTGTTTTCCCGCGTGACCACTTTCTTGGCGGCCTGGATTTCGGCGCGAATCAGTTTGCTCTCGCCGCGCAGGTCCTGAAGTTTGAGACGCTGGGTGTTCATGCGACCGCGGGCGGTTTCCACGGCGCGTTTGGCGGCGGCGGTGGCATTGCCTTTGGCCTTATCCCGCTTGGCGGCCAGATCCGCGCGCAATTTGCTGAGTTTGTCGTTTTCCGTTTCGATCTTTTTCTTCTGGCGGTCCAGCTTGGTGCTGGCCTGGTCGACTTTCTTCTGTGCCTGGGCCACCGCCTTTTCCTGAAGTTTGGACTTGGACTCGGCGTTGGTTACCGACTTCGGCAGAGCCGGAGCCTTATTGGCGGTGGTTTTGGTGGTGGTGGTCTTCTTGCGTGCGGCGGTCTTGCGAGCCGCGGTTTTTTTCTGAGCGCTACTTTTTTTTGCTGCTCTGGCCATGATCGATCTCCTAATCTATGACGTCATTTTTCTGCGACAGTCGGAAAGTAGCATAAAAAAAAATCACTTGGTACATTATTTGACCAAGAGTTTGTAGGAATCAGTAAAAAAATAAAAAGCGGTTTTTTTGGGGAGAGGGGCGCGGAGAAAAAATAAAACGGGGCAGCGTTCGGCTGCCCCGTGTCGGTCACTCGTCACTGCGTTTCATAAATGCGCGCGGACCACCGCTTCCAGGGCGTCGATGTGTGACGGTTCCGCATTCAGCGCGGGGATATAGGCAAACGATTCGCCGCCGGCGTGCAGGAACACTTCGCGGTTTTCACCGTCGATTTCTTCCAGGGTTTCCAGGCAGTCGGCGGAGAAACCGGGGCACACCACCTGTACCGAACGCACGCCTTCCTTACCCCACTTTTCCAGGGTTTTATCGGTGTAGGGGTTGAGCCACTCCTGGGGGCCGAAGCGGGATTGAAAGGTCACCATCCATTGTTCGGCGCGCAAACCCAGGCGCTCGGCGATCAACGCGGCGGAGTGATGGCAGCGCTCACCGTAGTGGTCGCCTTTGTCCTGGTAGGACACCGGAATGCCGTGGAATGAAAACAGCAGCTTTTCCGCCTCGCCGTGTTGTTCGCGGAAACGCCGGATGCTGTCGGCCACCGCGTCCAGCCAGGCGGGGTTTTGCCAGTAGTCCTTAACCAGTGTCAGCCCGGGCACTTCCCGGCGGGTGCGCACCCAGCGCGCCAGGGCGTCCGCCACCGCGCCGTTGGTGGAACCGGAATACTGCGGGTAGAGCGGCAGGATCAACAGGTGGTCGTGGCCCTGGTCCGCCAGCTCATCCAGCACGGCTTCAAAACCGGGGCTGCCGTAGCTCATGGCGTAACGCACGGTGCAGTCGAAACGGCCGGCCAGCGCTTCGGCCTGCTGCTGGGCCACCAGCCGGATCGGAGAGTCCTGCTGCCAGATGGAGGCGTAGAGTTTCGCCACCCGGCGCGGCCGCAGCGGCAGGATGATCAGACGCAGCACCCAGAACCAGATCAGGCGCGGCGCTTCCACCACCCTGGGGTCGGACAGGAACTGCTTCAGATAACGGCGCACCGCCGCCGTGGTGGGCGCGTCTGGGGTGCCCAGATTGACCAGGACCACCGCCGGTTTCGTCACGGACATAACAAGCCTTCTCCTGAGTAAGCGCGGGGGCGCATCACAACCAATGGAGGGTGAATGATAGGTGAGACAGAGGACGTGAGCACGCTATCGGGGTGATAGGAGGGGGGAGATGCGAGGGCCCGCTGCCGCGGGCCCCTGGAGAGTTCAGCCTTTCAGTTTTTCCATGATGCGCTGACGGATGTCATCGACGCCGCCGACGCCGGCCACGCGCACGTAGGTGGGCGCGTTCTGTTCGCCGTTCTGGGCCAGCTCCTGGTAGAAGTTCACCAGCGGGCGGGTCTGCTCCTGGTACACCTCAAGGCGCTTGCGCACGGTGGCTTCCTTGTCGTCGTCGCGCTGGACCAGCTCGTCGCCGGTCTCGTCGTCCTTGCCGGCTTCCTTGGGCGGGTTGTGCTTGATGTGGTAGACCCGGCCGGAAGCGGGGTGTACGCGGCGGCCGCTGAGACGCTCGATGATTTCTTCGTCATCCACATCAATCTCAACCACGAAATCGATATTCACGCCCTCTTCCACCAGCGCCTGGGCCTGGGGGATGGTGCGCGGGAAGCCGTCGAACAGGAAGCCGTTCTTGCAGTCGTCCTCGGTGATGCGCTCTTTGACCAGGCCGAGAATGATGTCGTCGGATACCAGACCGCCGGCATCCATCACTTTCTTGGCTTCCAGGCCCAGAGGGGTGCCCGCTTTCACCGCGGCACGCAGCATATCGCCGGTGGAGATCTGGGGAATGGAAAATTCTTCCTTGATGAACTGCGCCTGAGTGCCCTTACCCGCACCGGGCGCGCCAAGCAGGATGACACGCATAGGATTCTCCGTTTTGCCGCGAATGGAAGGGGCGTCAGGAGCTCCCCTCGCCCGAAGGGGGGGAACTTTACCGTGCGGGTCCCCCGGGTACAAGGGCGACCTTGGTATCGCGGACGCCCGTGGCGGCGCGCCTAGCGGCGAATCGTGAGACTCGCCGCCGGCCGCCGGCTCAGATCCAGAGCGGTGGGCGCGGCGTTCAGGTTGGCCTGGTCCACGCTGGAGCCGGGCGCCGGCGTGTAGCGCGCGGCCACGCGCAGCTGGTCGAGCTCGGCGGGATAGGCCTGCAGCCAGTCGCCCGGGCGCAGGGTCACCTGGATCGGAAACGATTCCGCCAGCACCCGGCGCGCGGCCAGCGGCTGGCCGCCGCTCTCCCCGGCCCGGCGCAGGAACACGAACAGGGTGCCGCCCTCGGGCACGTCGTCGGCCTGCACGGTGACGGTGAGCCCTTGCAGCTGCTCGCTGCGCTCACGCTGCTGCTCCGCCTGGGCCAGGCCGCGGCGGATCAGATCGCCGGCTTCGCCATCGCCGTGACGGGCCAGCAGCGCGCGCCAGGACCGCGCCGCCAGATCAAAACGGCGGGCCTCGTTGGCGGCCATTGCCTGCAGCATCAGCGCGCCGTCGTGCCGGGGGTTGTCCGCCAGCACCCGGGCGATTTCCGCCTGGGCCTCGTCGGTGAGGCGGCCGTCGGCCTGGGCGATCAGCCCGCGCGCCAGCAGCAGGCGCGCGGCGTGGTCGTCCGGGTCCATCTCCAGCGCCCGGCGGGCGGCTTCCTGGGCCTGGGCCGGCGCGCCCAACTGGTCATAGAGCAGGCCCAGGGTGTACCAGCCGGTGAGGCTGGGCTCGCGCACCAGCCGCGACTGCAGCACCCGCGTGAGCGCGGCGGCGGAGATGTCCTGGTCCTGCTCACCGGGGGCTTCGCCGGCGATCACGCGCTCGGCCACCGGGTCGTAGCGGCGCTGGTCGGCCAGCCAGTCCAGGGTGTTGCGGTCCAGCCCGATGGTCAGATAGCCGAGGCCGGCCACCGCCACCACCAACAGGGGGATCGCCAGGCCGGTGATCGACAGGGGCGCGCCGGCGGCGCGGCTTTCCCGGCGCCACAATAAAAAGCACACCAGCAGCGCCGCCAGCAACACCACTATCAGCACAATGAACGGACTCATTGATCGTCTTCCTCCGCTTCGCGGCTGGCGCGGCGCACCAGCAGTACGATACCCACGCCGCCCAGCAGCAACAGGGTCAGGGGCCCCACCCAGAGAATCGCGGTGCGGGGGTTGAACGGCGGCCGGTAGCTGACGAAATCCCCGTAGCGGTCGACGAAGAAGGTGACGATCTCTTCATCGCTGTGCCCTTCGCGGATCATCCGCGCCACCCGCTCGCGCATGTCCTGGGAAATCTCCGCGTCGGAATCGGCGATGCTCTGGTTCTGGCACTTGGGGCAGCGCAGCTCCTCGGTGAGACGGTGAAAACGGTCCTGCTGGGCGTCGCTGTCGAACTGGTAAATGTCGATGGCGGCCCAGGACGGCGCGGCCGTCAGCGCGAGCAACAGAATGGCAAGACGGATCACGGCGCCACCCCCGGGGCCTCACCGGCCTGCTGCAGCACCGGCGCGAACTTGTCGTCCCAGACGCGCTGGTTCATTTCACCCACGTGGCGCAGCACGATCTCGCCGCGCGGGTTGATCAGAAAGGTTTCCGGCGCGCCGTAGACGCCCAGGTCGAGACCCAGCTGGCCGTCGGCGTCGACGATCACTTCGCGGAACGGGTTGCCGTATTCGGCCAGATAGTCGCGGGCCTTGGCGTCCTCGTCTTTATAGTCGAGCCCGACAATGGGAATGCCGCTGCGCGCCAGCTCCAACAAATAGGGATGCTCGACGTAGCAGGTCGGGCACCAGGTGCCCCACACGTTCAACAATTGCCAGCGGCCGGTGAGCAGCTCCTCGGTGAGGGTGCGGTCGTTAAGCAGCGACGGCCGGGAAAATTCCGGCACCGGCTTGCCGGCCAGCGCCGAGGGCAGCTCTTCCGGGTTGCGGCCCAGGCCGCTGGCGAGCAGCACCGCCAGGGCGACGAACGCCACCAGCGGCAGGAAGACCCAGGGGTTGGTGCCTTTACTCATAAACCACCTCGCCGTCCGCGTCCGCCTTGCTGCGCGTCATCTTTTTCCGGTAACGGGCGTCGGTGAGCGCCAGCGCGCCGCCCAGGGCCATGATCAGCGCCCCCAGCCAGATCCAGCGGATCATAGGCTTGTGATAGATGCGCACCGCCCAGGCGTCGCCGCCCAGGGGCTCGCCCAGGGCCACGTAGAGATCGCGCATCAGGCCGGCGTCGATGGCCGCTTCGGTCATCACCTGGCCGCTGGCGCGGTAGGTGCGTTTTTCCGGGTTCATTTCCGCGATCGGCTCGCCGTCGCGGGTGACCAGGAAATGGCCCTTGCGGGAATCGAAGTTGGGGCCGGCGTATTCGCTGAGGGTGTCGAACTCGAAGCGGTAAGCGCCCACCTCGGCCACATCGCCCGGCGCCATGCGCACGTCACGCTCCACCTCGTGGAAGCTGACCACGGTGACGCCGGCCACCAGCACCGCCATGCCGGAATGGGCCAGCACCATGCCGTAGTAGCCGCGGCCGAGTTTGCCCAGCCCGCCCAGGAAGCCCCGGTTGTAGGCCAGCGCGCGGCGCACCAGATCGTCGATGTGGGCGAACACCAGGAACAGGGCCAGGATCAGCGCCAGGGTGCCCACCCAGGGCGTGTCGCCGGGCAGGCGCGCGCCCAGGTAGCCACCGATCAGCGCCGCCGGCGCCAGCATCAGCATGCGCCGCAGCAACGGCGAGCTGTCCTGGCGCTTCCAGTTGCTGAGCATGCCGGGCACCAGAATCGCCATCAGCACCAGGGTCAGCGGCACGAAGAAGCTGTTGAAGTAGGCGGCGCGGATCGACACCTTGATGTCCAGCGCCTCGCCCAACAACGGATACAGGGTGCCCATCAATACCGCGAAGGTGGCGGTGAGCAGCAGCAGATTGTTGCCCAGCAGGAAGGCCTCCCGGGAGAGCGGCTTGAAGCCGCCCTTGCCCTTGAGGCGCCCGGCGCGCAGCGCGAACAGGGTGAGCGCGCCGCCGGCCACCACCACCAGGAAGCCGAGAATAAAGGCGCCCCGGCTGGGGTCGTTGGCGAAGGCGTGCACCGAGGTGAGCACGCCGGAGCGCACCAGGAAGGTGCCCAGCAGGCTCATGGAAAAGGTGACGATGGCCAGCAGCACGGTCCAGGCGCGGAACAGGTTGCGTTTTTCACTCACCGCCAGGGAGTGAATCAGCGCGGTGCCGGCCAGCCACGGCAGCAGGGAGGCGTTTTCCACCGGGTCCCAGAACCACCAGCCGCCCCAGCCCAGTTCGTAGTAGGCCCACCAGGAGCCCAGGGCGATGCCGACGGTGAGAAAGCTCCAGGCGACGGTGGTCCAGGGGCGTGCCCAGCGGGCCCAGGCCGGGTCCAGATTGCCGGCCAGCAGACCGGCCACGGCGAACGCGAACGCCACCGAGAAGCCCACGTAACCCATATAAAGCATGGGCGGGTGGATGATCAGGCCCGGGTCCTGCAGCAGCGGGTTGAGGTCGGCGCCGTCGATCGGGAACCAGGGCAGCGAGCGGTCGAACGGGTTGGAGGTGAACAGCATGAAGGCGTGGAAACCCACCGCGATCATGCCCATCACCGACAGCACCCGCACCACCATGGGCAGCGGCACCTTGCGGCTGAACAGGCCGACCAGGGCGGTCCAGCCGCCCAGCATCCAGCCCCACAGCAACAGGGAGCCCTCGTGGCCGCCCCAGATCGCCGACAGCCGGTAGCCCAGCGGCAATTGCGAGTTGCTGTGGTTGGCCACATAGGTGACCGTGAAATCATTGATATAGAAGCTGTAGCCCAGGCAGACCATCGCCACCGTGAGCGCCAGCCACTGCAGCCAGGCCAAAGGCCGGGCGTAGCGCTGCCAGGATTCCACCCGGCGATACACGCCGATCAGTGGGAATACCGCCAACACCAGGGCCGCCGCTATGGCCACCCACAGGGAGAGATGTCCGAGTTCCGCCGCCACCTTATTCCTCCGGCTGAGTGTGCGCGGGCATCATCGGCAGATGCGGCCCGCTTTGCAAGCCCACCGGCGCGCCGCCCCTGGCGCCCCGCGGGCATGGACATATTTTGAGACGCTTAGCGGTCGTGCCCGACGACGCCGCTCTGCTACTATGTGGCTATCATCAGGGTCGACACTGTGTTTAAAGCGTCGCCATTTTGCAGTCAAAAGGTCATCTTGCATCCATACACTATCACCGGCGGGTTGGAACGAATCGGGCTCGATCCGTTCCATACTGAGTGAAAACAATGGATGTTCGGCACCAGCCCGGCCTGTGTGGAGTAACCAGTTTGAGCACAAATAACGTGAACACCGCGAATCCGGATCAAAAATCCGCCTATTCCTACGACGACCTGCTGGCCTGTGCCCACGGTCAGTTGTTCGGCCCCGGCAACGCTCGCCTGCCCCTGCCCGGCATGCTGATGCTCGACCGCATCAGCCACATCGCCGACCAGGGCGGCGAATACGGCAAGGGCGAAATCATCGCGGAGCTGGATATCCACCCGGACCTGTGGTTCTTCGACTGTCACTTCGAGACCGACCCGGTGATGCCGGGTTGTCTGGGTCTGGACGCCACCTGGCAACTGCTGGGCTTCTTCCTCGGCTGGCTGGGCAACCCCGGCCGTGGCCGTGCCCTGGGCGTGGGCCAGGTGAAATTTTCCGGCCAGGTGCTGCCCACCGCCAAGAAATTGACCTACCGGATTAACGTGAAACGGGTGATCGCCCGCAAACTCACTCTGGGCATCGCCGACGCCGTGGTTTCGGTGGACGGCGAGGACATTTATGAGGCCAAAGACCTGCGGGTCGGCCTGTTTACCTCGACGGAAGGGTTTTAGTGCCCGCTAGTACGACAATATCACCTTGATGGAGCACCATATGCGTCGCGTCGTGATTACCGGCCTGGGAATCGTGTCCTGCCTCGGCAACGAGGCGGACCAGGTGTCCCGGGCGCTGCGGGACAGCCTCCCGGGCATCCGCTTCAAGGAAGCCTATAAGGAAATGGGCATGCGCAGCCAGATCGCAGGGACGCCGGATATCAACCTGGAAGACCATATCGACCGCAAGCCACGGCGCTTCATGGGCGACGCGGCGGCCTACGCCTACGTGGCCATGCAGCAGGCGATCGCCGACGCCGGCCTGGACGAGGCCGACGTCAGCAACGAGCGCACCGGCCTGATCGCCGGGTCCGGCGGCCATTCGTCGTTCAACCAGGTGGAAGCCGCCGACATCGCCCGCACCCGCGGGGTCAAGCGCGTCGGCCCCTATATGGTGCCGCGCGTGATGGCGAGCACCGTGTCCGCCTGCCTGGCCACCCCGTTCAAGATCAAGGGCATCAACTACTCCATCGCCTCCGCCTGCGCCACCAGCGCGCACTGCATCGGCAACGCGGTGGAACAGATTCAGCTGAACAAGCAGGACGTGGTGTTCGCCGGTGGCGGCGAGGAAGAGCACTGGACCCTGAGCTGTCTGTTCGACGGCATGGGCGCCCTGTCCAGCAAGTACAACGACACCCCGGAGACCGCGTCCCGTGCCTATGACGCCAGCCGCGACGGCTTCGTGATCGCCGGCGGCGGCGGCATGGTGGTGCTTGAGGAACTGGAGCACGCCAAGGCGCGCGGCGCGCGTATCTACGCGGAAGTGGTGGGCTACGGCGCCACCAGCGACGGCCACGACATGGTCGCGCCCAACGGCGAAGGCGCCGCGCGCTGCATGCGCCAGGCGCTGGCCACGGTGGACGGCGACGTGGATTACATCAACGCCCACGGCACCAGCACCCCGGTGGGGGATCTGGCCGAGCTGAAGGCGATCCGCGAAGTGTTCGGCGACGGCAAGATTCCGGCGATCAGCTCCACCAAGAGCCTGTCCGGCCACAGCCTGGGCGCCGCCGGCGTTCAGGAGGCGATCTACTGCCTGCTGATGATGCGCGACGGCTTCACCGCCGGCTCCGCCAACATCACCGAGCTGGACGCGGACGCCGAAGGCCTGCCGATTCTCACCAAGAGCAACGACCAGCGCCCCGAGCTGGTGCTCAGCAACAGCTTCGGCTTCGGCGGCACCAACGCCTCGCTGGCACTGAAGCGCTGGGCATAGGCCGGGCTCCGCCCGGCCAGCTGCAAGCTACAAGCTACAAGCTACAAGCGGATTCAAGACTGCTTGCAGCTTGAGGCTTGCAGCTTGAAGCTCTCTTCAGAACTTGTGTTCCATCCCCACTGAGAACAGGCTGCCGCTGTCGTCATCGCCGGTGCCGTTGGCGTAGGTGTAGTCCACGTCGGAGCCGGATACCAGCCCGTAGAGCGTGGTCTGCTTGCCGAGTTTGTAGTCGGCGCCCGCGGCCAGGATGTCGCTCTCGTAGTCGAGATCACTGCTGTCGAAACGACCGGCCTGGGCCTTCAGTTTAACCCGCGGCAGCAACTGCCAGCCGGCACTGACCATATACGAGGTGCCGTCGGCGCGGTCGGCGCCGGACACGTCCGGATCAATGCGCACCTGCTCGACCATCGCGCCCAGCTCCAGGTCACCAAGCGCCATACCCAGGGTGCCACGCAGCAGATCCAGGTCGGCGGCCACGGTCACCGGCGGCGGGACCGGGCTGTCCACTTCCAGGTAGCTGCGCTGATACGCAAGAGCAGCGAACAGGGCATCCCCGTCCCAGGTCGCGGACACACCATAGGTGTCGGCCAACCCGTCTTTCTCTTCGTCACCGATCTGGTCGTCCTCGCCAGGAGCGATTTGCGCGCGCACGATCACGTCGCCCCAACGGGGGCTCTTCCAGTTAACGGTGTTGCTGTTACGGCGCTGGCCGAAGAAGTAAGGTTCATCGCGCTTTAGCGGGAACGCTTCCCCTCCATTTGGTGCGCAGGTCTGGGTGACGCCCTTCCGGGAACGCCGTGAACCCGTCCCTGGGGGCTCCCTGTCGGACGTCCTGTCCTCCAGGGTCC
>NZ_CAXPXK010000088.1:0-13733 GCF_964221125.1 Alloalcanivorax sp. | reverse complement strand
TCGTCGACGACGGGGTCTATGAGCCGGCGGTGATCGAGAGCAACGCCGGCGAACCGCTGTCGCTGCGCTTCGAACGCCGCGACGCCAGCCCCTGCGCCGAACAGGTGGTGTTCCACGGCCTCGACGTCAGCGAGTATTTACCGGTGGGGGAAACCACCACGGTAACGCTGACGCCGGAACAACCGGGCACCTACCGTTTTACCTGCCAGATGAATATGTACCAGGGCAAACTGATCGTTCACTGACACGAGGATAGCACCATGAAGCGTTTACTGACCGCCGCCGGCCTGCTGGTGGCCAGTTCCCTGGCCGTGGCCGAGGCCCCCGAAGCCGGCACCCTGGAGGTGTATAAATCACCGACCTGCGGCTGCTGCGAAAAATGGGCGGACCACATGCGCGACAACGGGTTCGACGTGGTCACCCACGACGTGCAGAACCTGCAGCCGATCAAGGAAAAAGCACAGCTGCGTCCGGGGCTCGGCTCCTGCCACACCGCCTTTATCGACGGCTACGCCATCGAGGGCCATGTGCCGGCGGAAGACGTGCGCCGCCTGCTGGAGCAGAAGCCCGATGCCCACGGGCTGACGGTGCCGGCCATGCCGGTGGGGTCGCCCGGGATGGAGATGGGCGACCGGCAGGACGATTATCAGGTGCTGCTGTATGGCGAGGACGGCGTTAAGGTGTTTGCCGAGCATCCTTGAGGGTTCGGGTCTGATGGTGGGCTCCGTAGCCCGGCGCCGGGAGCGGAGCCCTTGTGCGAGCGGGCCCCGCCCGCGAAAGGCAAGCGGAGCTTGCCGGCGGGATACCAGAGACCTGTCTTATTCCTCCTGATCCGTGGTGCGGCTGCGCAGGTATTCGACCAGCGCCGCGCGGCCCTGGGCGTCATCGCCCTGGTCCAGGTTCTCGGGGAAGTAGAAGGGATGCGGGGCCTGCGCGCCCCGGGCCGGGTCGAGCAGGCGGTCCAGGCCGTCCCGGGCGTCGCTGCCGCGCACCGAGCCGTCGTGCAGGAAGCGGGCCTTGCCGTCCAGGGCCAGCAGCAGCGGCTGGGCGAAGCCGCGCCGGCCGCCGCGCAGGGTGGCGTCGAGGGCGACCACGGAGTCGTCGTAGGCCGGCGCGGGGCCGCCACGGGCGTCCTGCACGTCGCTGAAGTCGCTCACCGTGGACCGTTCGAACAGCACCAGCAGCTCATCGTTGTAGGCCGGGTACAGGGTTTCGATGGGGACCACCTCGGCGGAGACCGGCTGGTTGGGGTCGGCGGTGTGGCAGGCCACGCAGCCGGCGCCGCCCTCTTCCCGGCGGGTGGTGAACAGGGCGCGGCCGGCGGCCACCTGGTCGGCGTCCAGATCGTCGGGGGCGGCCGGCGCCGGCAGTTGGTCGGTGTAGGCGCGCAGGTCGTCCAGTTTCCGCTGGGCGACGCGGCGGCCCACCGGGCCGGCCGGGGCGCCCACCGGCAGGTCGGTGCGCTCCACCTCGACGAACGGAATCACATCGGTGGCCGCCATGCCCTCCGGAATCACACCGGTGTCGCGCAGCACCGCTTCGTAGCGCCGGGCGATCTCGTCGCCCAGGCGGCCGGCGACCACGTTCAGAAAGGCACGCCCGGATTCGGTGAGCAGGCTGGTGGGTTCCATGGCGACGGTGTAATCCAGATTGTTGAAGTCGTCCACCTGCTCGAAGATGCCGGCGTGGCTGCCCGGCGCCGCCAGGTCGGTGCGGAAGAACGGCGGCGTGATGGAGGCGTTGCCGAGGCCGTCCGGGGTGCCGTCGAACGAGGTGCGCGGGTAGTAGCGCCGGGTCTCGCCGTCCTGCTGGTAGGTGCCGGTGAGGTACTCGCGGGCGGCGGCGGTGGCCTCCTCGAGGGTGCCGTCGGCGGGGATGCCGGCGAAGTCGCCGCGCCCGACGGTGACGCCGTCATAGGGTTCCGGCTCCGGCCCGGAGGGCAGCAGGCCGTCGAGCAGACCGCCCTGTTCGTCGTCGGCGCCAGCGTCCGGCTGGTCCAGGCGCAGCTGCAGCAACGGCAGGTAGGCGAGCGGGTTATTGGCGGTGGCGAACAGCGCGCCCACGTCCAGGTCGCGGGCGATGACGCCGTCCACCGGCTGGCCGGCGGACCCGGCGCCGGCCACGCCCGGGGCGAGCACGTCGCCCTCGGTGCTGGCGTGGCAGAGCGCGCAGCTCACCCCGAGCCGGTCGCCGGCGGCCAGGTTGAGGCCGCCGCCGGTGAAGCCGTCGCTGCTGCCCAAAGGCTTGCGTTCGCCGTCGGCGCGGAACGGCACCAGCCCGATCACGGCGCCCTGGTTGAGCCAGGCGTTGAGGCGGGTCGGCTCCGCCAGCACCGTATCGGCCGGGTCCGCGCCGGCCTCAATGCGGGCGGCGGCGTTGCGCAGCGCCTCGGCCTGTTGCGGTGCCAGCGCGGCGGTGTTGATGTTCAGCCCCATTTCCAGGGCCCGCAGCGGCGTCATGCCGCTGTCCTCAATGCCCTGGGGCAGACGCATGGCGCTGGTCCAGAAACCCTGGTTGCCGAACGTCTCGAAGCGGAATATCTCGCGGCCCCGGTCCACCGCGGTGGGGGCGGCGTCACGCTGTTGCGGCGCGTTGGCGGTGGTCTCGCCGCCGGAGCCGCTGTCACCGCCACAGGCGGTCAACGCGAGCAAGGTGCACAGCGCCATCGCGGCGCCGCGCCCGGTGTGCATGGAAATAACTGACATTGTTGTTCTCCCGATACCTTCTTTTTATGCACAGCAAAAAATCCGCGTGGGCGGATAAATAACCACAAAGGTAGGGAGAGTAATCAGAAAGGCCGGAGAGCGGCCACAGCGCCGGCGACAGGTTTGCAATAAAGGAAAAAACAACACCTAAGTTTACCTAGCGCGTATAAAAGGCATCATCACCAAACCCCGGGAACCGACGAGGACATCATGCTTGCTGTAACCGACTGGCTGCTTTTGATCGGCGTGTGCGCGCTGGGCGCCATGACCCCGGGGGCCAGCCTGGCGGTGGTGACCCGCCACACGCTGCGCGGCTCGGCCCGGGCCGGGGTGGGCGCCGGGCTGGCCCATGCCGCCGGCATCGGCGTGTACGCGGTCGCCACGGTGGCGGGGCTGGCGGTGGTGTTGCGTGGCTTCCCGCAGCTGGAAATCGCCATCCGGCTGGCGGGTTCGCTGTTCCTGTTGTGGCTGGCGCTGGGCAGCTGGCGCGCCGCGCGGGGGCCGGCGCCGGCGCCGGACGCCGGGGCTGGCGGCAACGCGGTGCGCGACGGCTTTCTGATCGCGTTTCTGAACCCCAAGGTGGCGCTGTTTTTTCTGGCGCTGTTCAGCCAGTTCGTGAGCGCCGACATGACCACGGCCGCCCGGGTGCAGGTGGCCGCCACGGCGGTGGTGATCGACGGTGGCTGGTACAGCCTGGTGGCGCTGTTGCTGGCGCGCGGGCCGGTGCTCGCGGCCCTGCGCCGGCACCACGACAAGGTGGAACGCGCCACCGCGATGGTGCTGGTGCTGGTCGCGGCGGCGGTCTGGCTTTAAGGCCGGCTCGCTGTTGTTCCGTTAAAAACGGAACAGCAGCCGCGCGAACCAGCTTTTCAGGTAGGCGGTTTCCGGAATCGCCGGGTGCACCGGGTGGTCCGGCCCCTGCCCTTCGAAGCCGATCACCTGCAGTGAACGGTCGATGTGCCGGGCGGAGGAACGCACCACGTCGAGCAGTTTGTCCGCCGGCAGGTGCATGGAGCAGGACGCGGAAATCAGATAGCCGCCCGGCTTCACCAGCCGCACCGCCAGTTCGTTGATGGCGTGGTAGCCGGCCAGGCCGTTCTTGAAATCCTTGCGCCGTTTGATGAAGGCGGGCGGATCCAGAATCACCAGGTCGAACTTCTCGCCGTCGGCGAGCAGTTGCTTCATGGCGGTGGTGGCGTCGCCTTCCAGGGTGCGCAGCTGCTCCGCCACGCCGTTCATTTCCGCGTTGCGGTGCATGTATTCCAGCGCCAGCGAGGAGCTGTCGATGCCGGTCACCTCGGCAGCGCCGGCCATGGCCGCCTGCACGCCCCAGCCGCCGCAGTAGGCGAACACATCCAGCACCCGGGCGCCTTTGGCCAGCGGCGCCATGCGCGCCCGGGCACTGCGGTGGTCGAAGAACCAGCCGGTCTTTTGCCCTTCGCGCAGCGGCGCCTGGAAACGGCCGCCGTTCTCGTGCAGTTCCACGCTTTCCGGCACCTCGCCCTTGAGGGCACGGGTGTAGAGCGGCAGGTCTTCCAGTTCGCGCACGCCGGCCTCGTTCTTGACCACGATATTGGCCGGCGACAGGACCGCGTCCAGGGCCGCCGCCGCGGTGTCCAGATGGGCCTCCATGCCGGCGGTGCCCGCCTGCATCACCAGGGTGTCCTGGTAGCGGTCCACCACCAGGCCGGGCAGGCCGTCCGCCTCGCCGTGCACCAGCCGGTAGCCGGCCTCCGGATAGAGCGTCTCGCGCAACGCCAGCGCCTGCTCGATGCGCTTCTTGAAGAAGCTGCGCGACGGTTCCTGTTTCACGTCACGGCTGTACAGGCGGGCGGCGATCAGTGAATTGGGGCTCATAAAGGCCCGACCGAGCGCCTTGCCACGGCTGTCTTCCACCACGCAGGCGGTGCCGGCGGGCAGGCTTTTGAGCGGGCTGTGGGCGGTGTCCACTTCGTTGGCGTAGATCCATTCATGGCCGGCCTTGAGGCGGCGTTCCTCGTTTTTCTTGAGGCGCAGGGTAGGAGTGTCGTCGGTCATGGGTGGCTCGCTCGCGCAAAAGCGGCAGTTTATCACGGCACCGGGCGCCGTGAGTGCAATGACCGCTGATGGCGCGCCTGACATACCCTTTGGTATGCGAGCGCCGCGCGGCTGAGCTACACTCGACCGGGTAACTCGGGTAAAGCCGCTTGCCCTTCCTGGCCGGGCGGCGAGAGATAATAACGAAGCGCTCAGCGCCCTTGAGGATCACCATGCGTTTTTTCCAGCAGCGTCCCCCCTTTGTCCTGATGGTCGCCACCGGTGCCATGTGCACCGTGGTGGTGCTGGTGTTCGCGCGCCTGTGCTACGGCCTGGTGCTGCCGGCCATGCGCGACGGCCTGGGGCTGAGCTATGCCCAGGCCGCCAACCTGAGCACCGCCACCGCGCTGGGCTATCTGCTGCTGGTGATGGTGGCGGGGGTGTTCGCCGCCCGTTTCGGCGGCAAGCAGTCGGTGCTGCTGGGGCTGGTGCTGGTGACGCTGGGCTTTATCGGTCTCAGCCAGGCCAGCGATTACCGGGTGCTGCTGGCATTGATGGTGATGCTCGGCATGGGCACCGCCTTCGGCTACACGCCGTTGATTTCCCTGCTCGCCAACACCTACCCGAAGCGGCGCGGCTCGGTGATCGGCTTCACCAACAGCGGCGTGGGCGCCGGCATGCTGCTGGCCGGCGCGCTGGTGCCGGCGCTCACCCAGGCGGACACCAGCGACGGCTGGCGCCATGTGTGGCTGAGCTTCGCCGCCGGCGGCGCCCTGGTGACCACCCTGGTGCTGCTGTTTCTGCGCAACCCTGAGCGGCCCATGGCCGCCAGCACCGACGCCGCCACCGGTGTCGGCGGCCCCGGCGAACCGATCTTCCGTAACCCCCATGTGGTCACCGTGGGGCTGGTGTACGGCGTGCTCGGGCTCACCTACATCGTGCAGGTCACCTTTATGTACAGCTTCGCGCTGGACGGCGGCCTGACGGCGCTGAGCGCCGGGCATCTGGTGTCGCTGATGGGGATTCTGTCGATCTTCGCCGGGCCGTTCTGGGGCTGGCTGGCGGACCGGCTGGGCTACTCCAACGGCCTGGTGCTGTCCATGTCGCTGTCGCTGCTGGCCACCGCCCTGCCGGTGATCTGGCCGCAGCCCTGGGCGTTCGCCGCCCACTTCGTGATTCTGGGGCTGTGCGTGGCGGGCCTGTTCACCTCCATTCTGGCGGCGTCCACGGAAACCGTGCCGCCCCATCAGGCGCCGGTGGCGGTGAGCTTCGTCACCCTGTTCTACGCCACCGGCCAGTTCCTGGGGCCGGCGCTGGCCGGCCTGGTGGTGGAGTGGAGCGAAGGCTTCCGGGTGGCCTTCGCCGGCAGCTGCCTGGTGATGGTGGGCGGCGTCTACCTGTGCTGGCGCACCCGCCGCCACCAGGGCTACCGGGCGGTGCCGGCCAGCGCCTGCGCCGCCGGCGAATAAGTCTCCGGTTCGCGGCCGCTTTCCCAGTCCAGCAGCCAGGCCTTGCGCCCCACGCCACCGGCATAACCGGTCAGTGAACCGTTGGCGCCCACCACCCGGTGGCAGGGCACCAGCAACGACCAGGGGTTTCGTCCCACCGCGGCGCCCACCGCGCGCACCGCCGCCGGGCGCCCGAGACGGGCCGCCAGGGTGCCGTAGGTCCAGGTCTCGCCGGCGGGGATACGGCGCAGCTCTGCCCACACCGCCCGTTGAAAGGCGGTGCCCCGCCGCGCCAGCGGCAGGTCGAAGCCGGCGCGCCCTTGATCCTGGAAATAACCGCGCAGCTGCTCCGCGGCGCGGGCCAGCAAGGGGTTGTCCGGACGGTGGGTCCAGCCGGCCGGATCCGGGTGGTATTTCTGGCCCTCGAACCAGACCCCCAGCAGAGCCCGCTCGTCGGCGGCTACCAGCATGGCCCCCAGGGGGCCGGGAATCGCTACATAGTCCGTCATCATCACTCTCCTTTCTCTTCGCCTTTCTCCAGGCTTTGCCAAAGGTGCATCACCGCGTAGGCCCGCCAGGGGCGCCACGCCTCCGCCCGTTCGCGGGCGCGCGCCGGGGAGGTCTCGCCGAGGGCCTTGAGCACGCCGTAGTCGGCGGCGGGGAAGGCGTCCGGCCAGCCGAGGGCGCGCATCGCCAGATACTGGGCGGTCCAGTCGCCGATGCCGGGTAGCGCGCGCAGGCGCGCCAGGGTGTCTTCCACCGCCGCCCCCGGCGCCAGCACCAGGTCGCCGTCGGCGCAGGCCCGGGCGAGCACCTGTATCGCCTTCACCCGGGTGCGGATAATGCCCAGTTCACCGAGGGTGTCGGCACTGCTCTCCGCCACCCGTTCAGCGTCCGGAAAGGTATGGGTGAGGCCGGCGAAGGGGGTCGCCAGCGGCTCGCCGAGCGCGGCGGCCACCCGGCCGGCCAGGGTGCAGGCGGCGCGCACCGTGATCTGCTGGCCGAGCACCGCGCGCACCGCCGCCTCGAAACCGTCGAACGCGCCGGGCACGCGCAGGCCCGGATGCGCCTCGGCGAGTTCGCCGAGCCGGGCGCTCACCTCCTGCGGCTGACAGCCGAGATCGAACAGCCGCTGCAGGCGCCCCAGCACCTCCGGCACCGCTCTTGCCAACGACGCGGACAGGGTCACCGCCAGCAGCGGCCGGCCCGGTACCGGCCGCACCGCCAGCCAGCCGCGCAGCACCTGACCCTGGCGCGACAACGCCACGGTGCGTCGGTAGACGCCGTCGTCCACCGCTTCGACGCCGGCGATGGCGCGCTGGCCGAGAAACGCCAGCAGGCGGGGCCAGTCCAGCGGCGGACGGTAGGCGAGCTGAAAATCCAGGCTGTCCTGGTGACGGCTGGTCGGCAGGCGCCGCAGTTGCGAGGGCTGCAGCCGGTAGCGCTGGCGGAACAGCGCATTGAAGCGGCGCACGCTGCCGAACCCGGCGGCCAGGGCCACCTCGGTGACCGGCAGGCCGGTGTCGGTGAGCAGCCGCTTGGCCAGCAGCAGGCGCTGGGTTTGGGCGTAGGCCACCGGCGAGACGCCGAACTCGTCACCGAAGGTGCGCCGCAGGTGGCGGTCGCTGACGCCCAGCTCCGCGGCCAGGGCGCCGAGGTGGTTGTCGGTGAGGCCGCCTTCGTCGATGCGCGCCGCCACCGCCCGCGCCAGCCGGCGGCGGGCGTCGACACTGGCGTGGCCGGGGGCCAGCTCCGGGCGGCAACGCAGACAGGGGCGGTAGCCACCCGCTTCGGCGGCGGCGGCGCTGGCGAAAAAGCGGCAATTGTCCCGCCGCGGTACGCGCGCCGGGCACACCGGCCGGCAATACACCCCGGTGGTCACCACGGCGACGAAGAACTGCCCGTCGAAACGGGCGTCGCGGGCGGTCAGCGCCTGATAACAGACATCGTCATTGATCCACATGGGGTCATCATAGACGGTGCGGAGGCACCCGACTCGCCGTTTTCGGACCCGACTGTGGGAGCTTGCCTGTGGGAGCGGGCCCTGCCCGCGAAAGGCCGGCTTTGCCGGCCGGCAGGATGCCAGAGACGCCTATTGTGCGGCTGTTAGACAGGACTCTGGAATCCTGCCGGGAGCTTCGCTCCCTTTCGCTTGCAAGCAAGCTCCCACAATCCCGGGCCGCTCTGTCAGGAGGGAGCCACCCCATAGCCTTTCAAGAAGACGCGCACCACCTCGCGGACGTGCGCCTTAGCCTCCTGCTTCGAAGGCGCTTCGCCGCAGCCGATCACCAGCTGCATGTGGCGGCAGCTCTGCAGCATGCCGAAGAACAGTTCCGCTGCGGCGGCGGGGTCGTCCAGGCGCACCAGGCCGCGTTCGCGGGCCCGGGTGAGCAGGCGCTCCATTTCGTTGAGGGTGCGCTGCGGTCCCGCCTCGAAAAACAGCCGGGCCATCTCGGTGTCCTGCCCGGCCAGACTCGCCATCAGTCGCTCCAGGGCGATGGCCTCTTCGCTGTTGATCAGAGTGACAAAGGCGTGACCGATGCGCTCCAGGACCACGGTCAGGTCGTCGCCGGCCTCCAGGGAAAAGATCGGGAAGGGCATCATCCCTTCGCACTTGGCTTCCACGGCGGCGGCGAACAGCGTCGCCTTGTCGGAAAAGTGGCTGTAGACGGTGAGCTTGGAGACACCGGCCTCGGTGGCCACCGCGTCCATGCTGGTGCCGGCGAACCCCTGGGCGATGAACAGCGCCTTGGCGGCGTCGAGAATCGCCTCGCGCTTGGCCGGGTCCTTGGGCCGTCCACGCAGAGCCGTCTGGGAGTCGTTATCAGGCATGCTTCTCCAAACCTTCGGCCAAACAAATAGTGGCCCCAAGAGATAGTGGACCAAAGAGTTCAATAAACTTACTATACCGGCGAGTATAGCATTGCCCGGGGGCGGTCGGCGCCCTTTTTACGTCATTCAACAACCATGCTCTGGGGGTTTCCGGCATGTCTCGTTATCCACTGCTCGCTCTACTGCCGTTGGCCTTGGTGATGGCCGCCTGTTCCCCGGCGGAGCCCGAAAGCGACACCAGCCCGCGTCCGGCCCTGGTGGTCCAGCCGGGTACCGGCGACGCCCTGCGCGATATTTACCCCGGAGAGGTGCGCGCCCGTTACGAGCCGGAGCTGGCGTTCCGCATCGGCGGCAAGATCAGCCGCCGCATGGTGACCGTGGGCGACCGTGTGGAAGCCGGCCAGCCGCTGGCGGAGCTGAACGCCGAGGACGTGCGGCTGGAACTGGACGCGGCCCGCGCCCGGCTGGCCTCGGCCCGCTCGGACCAGCGGCTGGCGCGCAGCGAGCTGGAGCGCTACCGCACCCTGCTCGAGCGGCAGGTGATCAGCCAGTCCCAGTTCGATTCCGTGGAGAGCCGCGCCGAGGCCAGCGACGCCCAGCTGGAGCAGGCCCGCGCGCAGCTCAAGGTGGCCAGCAACCAGGCCGATTACGCGGTGCTGGAAGCGCCGGAAACCGGCGTCATCGCGCAACGTCTGGCGGAGGCCGGTCAGGTGGTGGCGGCCGGCCAGGCGGTGTTCGTGCTGGCGGTGGACGGCGACCGGGAAGTGGTCATCGATCTGCCGGAGCAGGATGTGAAGCGGTTCCAGGTGGGCGACGAGGTGGCCATCGAATTGTGGTCGCGCCCCGGCGAACCCTTCCCGGGACGCATCCGCGAGCTGGCGCCGGCGGCGGACCCGAGCTCGCGAACCTTCGAGGCCCGTGTCGCCTTTGATAACGACACCGCGGACGCCGAGCTGGGCCAGAGCGCGCGGGTGCTGGTGGACCACGCCAACGGCGGCGCCGATGTGCTCACGGTGCCGCTGGCGGCGGTCACCGCCGACCAGGGCGAAAGTTTCGTGTGGGTGGTGAACCCGGATGACGCCACGCTGGTGAAAACCCCGGTGCGCACCGGCGCCTACCGGGAAGACCGGGTGCCGGTGCTGGAGGGCCTGTCGGCGGACGACTGGGTGGTGGCCGCCGGCACCCAGGTGCTGCGTGAAGGGCAGAAGGTGCGCCCGGTGGACCGACAGAACCGTCAGGTCAGCCTGGGTGACGGCCAGGAAGGTGGAGAGTAGCGATGCGCTTCAACCTTTCCGAATGGGCCCTGCGAAACCGTGCTCTGGTGCTCTATGCGATGATCCTGCTGGGCGCCCTGGGCGCCCTCTCCTATTCGCAGCTGGGCCAAAGCGAAGACCCGCCCTTTACCTTCAAGGTGATGGTGGTGAACACCGTCTGGCCCGGCGCCAGCGCCGAGGAGGTGAGCCGCCAGGTCACCGAGCGCATCGAGAAGAAGCTGATGGAGACCGGCGACTACGACCGCATCACCTCGTTCTCCCGGCCCGGCCAGTCGCAGGTGCTGTTCGTGGCCCGCGACGACATGCACTCCTCGGAAATCCCGGATCTCTGGTACCAGGTGCGCAAGAAGGTTGGCGACATCAAGCACACCCTGCCCCCGGACGCCCAGGGGCCGTTCTTCAATGACGAGTTCGGCACCACCTTCGGCAACATCTACGCGCTCACCGGGCCCGGTTTCGACTACGCGCTGATGAAGGACTACGCCGAGCGCCTGCAGCTCGCCCTTCAGCGCGTGGAGGACGCCGGCAAGGTGGAGCTGGTGGGCGTCCAGGACGAGAAAATCTGGGTGGAGCTGTCCAACACCAAGCTGGCGTCCCTGGGCATTCCCATGGGCGCGGTGCAGCAGGCACTGCAATCGCAGAACGCGGTGGCCCAGGCGGGCTTCTTCGAGACCCCCAGCGACCGGGTGCGCCTGCGGGTGTCCGGCCAGTTCCGGTCGGTGGAGGAGATCCGCCGTTTCCCCATCGACGTGAACGGCCGCACCCTGCGCCTGGGCGACATCGCCGAGGTGTTCCGCGGCTTCAGCGACCCGGCCGAACCGCGCATGCGCTTTCTGGGCGAAAACGCCATCGGCCTGGCGGTGTCGATGAAGGACGGCGGCGATATTCTCGCCCTGGGTGAAAACCTGGACGCCGAGTTCAAGCGCCTGCAGGACACGCTGCCGGCGGGCCTGACGCTGAGCAAGGTGTCCGACCAGCCGGCGGCGGTGGAGGCCGGCGTCGGCGAATTCGTGCAGGTGCTGATCGAAGCGCTGGTGATCGTGCTGCTGGTGAGCTTCTTCTCGCTGGGCGCGCGCACCGGCCTGGTGGTGGCGCTGTCGATTCCGCTGGTGCTGGCAATGACCTTCGCGCTGATGCACTACTTCGACATCGGCCTGCACAAGATCTCCCTGGGCGCGCTGGTGCTGGCGCTGGGCCTGATGGTGGACGACGCCATCATCGCCGTGGAGATGATGGCGATCAAAATGGAGCAAGGCTTCAGCCGCTTGAAGGCGGCCGGCTTCGCCTGGACCAGCACCGCCTTCCCGATGCTCACCGGCACGCTGATCACCGCCGCCGGCTTTCTGCCCATCGCCACCGCCGAGTCCGGCACCGGCGAATACACCCGTTCGATTTTCCAGGTGGTGACGCTGTCGTTGCTGGTGTCCTGGATCACCGCCGTGGTGTTCGTGCCCTACCTGGGCGACAAGCTGCTGCCGGAGCTGGCCCGCCGCGACGCCGACGGCAAGGTGCACGACCCCTATCAGAAACCCTTCTACCAGCGGTTCCGGCGGCTGGTGCTGTGGTGCGTGCGCTACCGCAAGACGGTGATCACCCTGACCCTGCTGATCTTCGTGGGCTCGCTGGCGCTGTTCCGGCTGGTGCCGCAGCAGTTCTTCCCGCCCTCGGCGCGGCTGGAGCTGATGGTGGATCTGAAGCTGCACGAGGGCGCCTCCCTGGAGGCCACCCAGGCGCAGGCGGAACGGCTGGAGAAACTGCTCGACGACAACCCGGACATCGACCACTACGTGGCCTATGTGGGCGCCGGCTCGCCGCGTTTCTATCTGCCGCTGGACCAGCAGTTGCCGGCGGCCAGCTTCGCCCAGTTCGTGGTGCTCACCGACAGCATCGAACAGCGCGAGGAAATCCGCGCCTGGTTGATCGACACCATGCGCGAACAGTTCCCCACCCTGCGCAGCCGGGTGTCGCGGCTGGAGAACGGCCCGCCGGTGGGCTACCCGATTCAGTTCCGCGTCTCCGGCGAGCACATTCCCAAGGTCCGTGAGCTGGCCCGCGACGTGGCCGCCGTGGTGCGGGACAACCCGGCGGTGACCAACGTGCATCTGGACTGGGAAGAGCCCAGCAAGGTGGTGCGCCTGAACGTGGACCAGGACCGCGCCCGCGCCCTGGGCGTGAATACCGCCGACCTGTCCCGGGCGCTGCAGAGCTCCCTGTCCGGCGTGGCGGTGAGCCAGTACCGCGAGGACAACGAGCTGATCGACGTGGAAGTGCGCGGCGACGCCCGCGAGCGCGAGGCCCTGGGGCAACTGGGCAACCTGGCGGTGCAGACCGAGACCGGCCGCAGCGTGCCGCTCAATCAGGTGGCGACCCTGGAGTACGGCTTTGAGGAGGGCATCATCTGGCACCGCAACCGGCTGCCCACGGTCACCGTGCGCGCCGACATCTACGGCGACGAGCAGCCGGCCACCCTGGTCGGTCAGTTGCAGCCCAAGCTGCAGGGCGTGCGCGAGGCGCTGCCGCCGGGCTATCTGCTGGAGGTGGGCGGCACGGTGGAGGAATCCGCCCGCGGCCAGAGCTCGGTGAACGCCGGCCTGCCGCTGTTCGTGCTGGTGGTGATTACTTTGCTGATGCTGCAGCTGCGCCGCTTCTCGCTGACCACCATGGTGTTCCTCACCGCGCCGCTGGGGCTGATCGGCGTGACCCTGTTCCTGCTGCTGTTCGGCGAGCCGTTCGGCTTCGTGGCGATGCTCGGCACCATCGCGCTTACCGGCATGATCATGCGCAACTCGGTGATCCTGGTGGATCAGATCGAGCAGGACATCAGCCAGGGCCGCAGCCAGTGGGACGCGATCATCGAGTCCACGGTGCGCCGTTTCCGGCCCATCGCGCTGACCGCGCTGACCGCGGTGCTGGCGATGATTCCGCTGTCACGCAGCGACTTCTTCGGCCCCATGGCGGTGGCGATCATGGGCGGGCTGATCGTGGCCACCGCTCTGACCCTGCTGTTCCTGCCGGCGCTGTACGCCGCCTGGTTCCGGGTCAAGGAGACCCACAACGACGAGCCGGTTACTCAGTGAACCGGACGCCGTCGAGCACCGTCTGCAGCGTTTCCAGGGCCTCGGTCTGGCGGTCCGCCGCCTGGCCCTGGCCGCCGCTACCGCGGGCGATCAGATCGATGGCGTAGCAGGACTCGGTGTAGGTGGCGCGGTAGCTGCGAATGGTGGTGTATTGGTCGCCATCAGTGCGCGTCACGTCGAAGCGGGTGAACGCCACATCGTCGATGGTCTGCGTCTGCTTGCTCTCCTGGTCGACGCCCTCGGGCAGGTCCTTGCAGTGGGTGAGCGCCTTGGTGTTGCGGCTGGCGCCGAGCTGAAAGCGCGCGTCCACCTCACCGGGTACTTTCAGAGTCAGCAGGCGCCGGCCCTCCCGGCCGTCGGCGAAGGCGTGCCATTGCGCCG
>NZ_CAXPXK010000087.1:0-9377 GCF_964221125.1 Alloalcanivorax sp. | reverse complement strand
CGCTCCGACGCCCAGTCGCCCAGGTCGATCAGCTTGCAGCGCTCCGAGCAGAACGGCCGCCAGGGGTTATCGTCCCAGCGTGAGGGTTTCCGGCATTGCGGGCAGGGGTAAATACGGGTGGGCTGTTCGTTATCCGCCATGTCGTTGCGCGAGTTCCAAATACGTTTCATGTAAGGCGTCGAGCCGCTCATGCAGGTGCCGCAGCGGGCCGTGGTTCTCCACCACGTCGTGGGCCGCCGCCAGGCGGCGCTCGCGGTCCATCTGGGCGCGCATGATCGCCTGCACCTGCGCCTCGGGCACGGTGTCCCGCGCCACGGTGCGCGCCACCTGAACCTCCGGCGGCACGTCGATCACCAGGATACGGTGCACCATCTCTTTCTGGCTACCCTCGAGCAGCAGCGGCGACACCAGCACCGTATAGGGCGAATCGCTGGTGTGGATTTGCCGGTAGAGCTCACGACCGATGGCCGGATGGGTGATCGCCTCCAGATCGCGGCGCGCCTGCTCGTCGCTGAACACGATATCGCGCAGCGCGCGGCGGTCCAGGCTGCCGTCGTCCTGCAGCACCGCGCCGAACCGGTCGACAATGGCGTCCAGCGCCGGTTCGCCCGGCGCCACCACCGCCCGCGACGCCAGGTCCGCATCGACAATGGTCACACCGCGCCGCGCCAGATGATCCGTGGCCGCGGTCTTGCCGCTGCCGATACCGCCGGTCAGGCCGACAACAAACATAGGGACTCCGCAATCTGAGCGTGTTTGTGGGTGCGGGCCTTGTGGGAGCGGGCCCAGCCCGCGAAAGGCCGGCAAAGCCGGCCGGCAGGATACCAGAGAAGCGCGTTCGGTGGGATTGACCGCTACCCGAGGTTAAACAGCCCCAGGTAGGAGCTCACAATCGCCTCACCCCAGAGCAACGCAATCCACCCGGCGATCGCCAGATAGGGCCCGAACGGAATCCCCTGATCCCGCTTCACACTGCCGCTGGCCATCATCGACACCGCGAACACCAGGCCCACCACGGAGGAGAGCAGCACCACCACCGGCAGATACTGCCAGCCCAGCCAGGCGCCCAGGGCGGCGAGCAGCTTGAAGTCGCCGTAGCCCATGCCCTCCTTGCCGGTGAGCAGCTTGAACACCCAGTACAGGCTCCACAGCGCCAGATAGCCGGCCATGGCCCCGATCACCGCGTCGGACAGGCTCACCGGCGAGATGCCCAGCACCGCCGCCAGTAGGCCCGCCCACAGCAGCGGATAGGTAAGATCGTCCGGCAACAGGGTGGTATCCAGATCAATCACCGCCAGGGCCAGCAGCGTAAAGCTGCCGTACAGCATGAAGATCAACCAGGGATCGTAGCCGAAGCGCCAGGCGCACAGGCCCGCCACCAGGGCGGTAAGCAGCTCGATGATCGGATAACGCTTGCTGATCGCCGCCTTACAGCCGCTGCAGCGGCCCTTCAGCAGCGCCCAGCTCACCACCGGCACGTTCTCGTACCAGCGGATGCGGTGGTTGCAGTGCGGGCAGTGGGAGCCGGGCGTTACCAGGTTGAAGATGGGCGGGGTCTCTTCCCCTTTGGGCGGGGGCTGCTCCAGCAACTCGCGCGCCTCCTGACGCCAGGTGGCCTCCATCATCTTGGGAATACGGTGAATCACCACATTCAGGAAGCTGCCCACCAGCAGGCCGAACAGCACGCAAACCAGGATCAGGGCGGCCGGGTTGGCCGCCAGGTAGTCGAGAAGCAGCACCGTTAAACCACCGCGCCGAGCTGGAAGATGGGCAAGTACATCGCGATGATCAAGCCGCCGATTAACACGCCAAGGATGGCCATGATGAGTGGTTCGAGCATGCTGGTCAGGCCGTCGACCAAATTATCCACTTCGTCTTCGTAGTAGGTGGCTACCTTAGCGAGCATGGCATCAAGTGCGCCAGATTCTTCACCGATGGCCGTCATCTGCAATGCCATCGCCGGGAAGACACCGGTGGAGCGCATGGCGAATTGAAGCTGCTGACCGGTCGCTACGTCTTCTTTAACCTGAAGTACTGCTTTGCGATAAACCACGTTACCGGTGGCCCCAGCACAGGCATCAAGCGCTTCAATCAGGGGCACACCGGCAGCAAACGTCGTGGATAACGTGCGAGCAAAGCGTGCGACTGTGGCTTTATGAGTGATCGGCCCGACCACTGGAATACGAAGTAATGCTCTGTCCACAGCATCACGAAAACCTTGCGATCGCTTACGAGCCTCGGTGAAGCCAATGATTAGAGCTACACCGATCAGTAAGATCATTAGAAAATTGGATTGCAGTCCTTCCGAAAGTCCTATAACAAACTGTGTGAAGGCTGGCAGCTCTGCTCCAAATCCCTCAAATAATTCCTGGAAAGTAGGGACTACCTTTACGAGAAGAATGCCGGTGACGACAACTGCTACGCAAACCACCGCGATGGGATATTTCACCGCTTTCTTGATCTTCTGCTTCAACGCCTCGGTTTTCTCTTTGTACAGCGCCACTCGATCCAGCATGGTTTCAAGGGACCCGGAGGCTTCGCCGGATTCAATCAGACTGCAGTATAGGTCGTCGAACAAGCGTGGATGCTGACGCAGCGCCCCGGCGAAATTGTTACCGCTCTCGACGTCTGTTTTCAGTTTCAGTACCACGTCACGCATGGATGGGTTTTCCAGACCATCGGATACGATCTCAAAAGCTTGCACTAGTGGTACGCCGGCTTTCATCATAGTCGCCATTTGGCGAGTGAAGAGGGCAATGTCCATGGGCTTGACTTTCTTTTTGCCGCCCAGGTTGATCTCTCTTTTCTTCACCACCTTTTTGGCCTGAATGCCCTGCTTGCGCAGCTCGGCGCGCACCAGTGCGGGGCCTTTGCCGGTAATTTCCCCTTTGACCCGGCTGCCTTTGCGGTCGATGCCTTCATAGGTGAAGGTAGCCGGTTTTTGTGCTGTCGCTGTTTTTGCCATAGTCGAAACCCTGACCTACCGAAACCTATAATAGTTTAGTGCCCGCTAGTCACGCGGCTCACCTCTTCGAGACTGGTGACGCCGTGCATAACCTTGATCAGGCCGGAACGGTACAGATCGTTGAACCCCTCTTTGCGGCACTGGTCGGCGATCTGGATGGAATTGCCTTCCTCCATAATGATGCGCGCAATGCCGTCGGTGATGCGGACTACCTCGTAAACCCCCACGCGCCCCTTGTAGCCGCCTTTGCACTTCTCGCAGCCTTTGCCGCTGGGGCCGTACACAGTAAACCCGGATTGAATGTCCTCGTCCGTGAAACCCATCTCAACCAGCGATTGCCTGGGTACATCCACCGGCTCCTTGCAGTGCTCGCACAGCCGCCGGGCCAGCCGCTGGGCGATAATCAGAATCACCGAGGTGGCGATGTTGAACGAGGGCACGCCCATATTGCGCAGCCGGGTCAGCGTCTCCGGGGCGCTGTTGGTGTGCAACGTCGACAGTACCAAGTGACCGGTCTGCGCCGCCTTTACGGCGATTTCGGCGGTCTCCAGATCCCGGATTTCCCCCACCAGAATGATATCCGGGTCCTGGCGCAGGAAGGCACGTAGGGCGGTGGAGAACTCCATGCCCTGCTTGGGGTTCACATTGACCTGATTGACCCCTTCCAGGTTGATCTCCACCGGATCCTCCGCCGTGGAGATATTGCGTTCCGGCGTATTGAGGATGTTCACGCCGGTATAGAGCGATACCGTCTTGCCCGAGCCGGTAGGGCCGGTGACCAGAATCATGCCCTGGGGCTTGCTCAGGGCATCCATATACATCTTCTTCTGGTCTTCTTCGTAACCCAGGTGATCGATGCCCATCTTGGCGCTTTCCGCGTCCAGGATCCGCAGCACGATCTTCTCGCCGTAGAGGGTAGGGCAGGTGTTGACCCGGAAATCGATGGCCCGGGTCTTGGAAATCTTAAGCTTGATCCGGCCGTCCTGCGGTACCCGGCGCTCGGAAATGTCCATGCGCGCCATCACTTTGAGGCGGGCGGCCAGCTTGCTGGCGGTGGTGATTGGTGGCTTGGCCACCGTCTCCAGAATGCCATCTTGACGAAACCGCACCCGGTAGGTCTTTTCATAGGGCTCGAAGTGCAGATCCGAGGCGCCTCCCTTGATGGCATCCAGCAGCAATTTGTTGACGAAGCGCACGATGGGCGCGTCATCGGAGCCCGCAGCCGCGTCTTCCGCTCCTGAAGCATCGGCGTCGGCACTGGCTGTTTCCAGGTTGTCCAGATCATCATCCAGATTGTCGAACGCCTTGCCGTCCTGCTCGGACTCAAGCTGATCAATCCAACGCCGCAGCTTGTCGTCCTCGGCAATCACCGTTTCTACATTCAGGCCGGTGTTAAAGCGGATCTCTTCCAGGGCCGGCAAGTTGGTAGGATCGGACACCGCCACGAACAACCGGCTGCCACGCCGCAGCAGCGGCAGAATGGTGTGTTTGGTGATTAGCTTGGGGTCGACGATGTCCTTGACCATCATCTCTTTAGAGAAGGTGTTCAGATCAATCAGGGGATCGCCGAACTCCTCCGCAGCGGAACGTGCCACCACGGCGGCGCTAACATGGCCGCCCGCCACCAAATGGTGAACCAAAGCGACCCTCGCCTGCCGCGCTTCGGCGGCGGCGGTCTGTGCCGCTTCCATGGAAAGGTGGCCTTCCTTTACAAGACGGCGGGCCAGGCCGCTTAAAGACGCTGCGGAACTATTCATAAGAAGTGATCATGGTTATTTATACTTACCCCCGAAGCAGATTGGCAGCCTTCCTTGCGACTGTAAAGAGCCTGCGATCAAGGGGTTGGCTCCATTAGTTGCATTGCCACCTTAACTGACGGATTTGGTCATAAAGGGTCACAAAGGGTGACGCTCTTTGTCAGCGCCTGACAAAAAACGGCAGCGGTTTGGTGGGGAAAGTGACCTCCAGAGCCGCAAACCCGGCGCGTGAAAGTTGGCCCAATAGCTGCATAGTCACAGCGCAGGCGCTCGCCTCGGGGGTGAGCACATAATAAAGTTTCGACTCTGGAGATTCCGAAATGAAACAAGTGCAGAAGGGTTTTACGCTTATCGAACTGATGATCGTAGTAGCGATCATCGGTATTCTGGCGGCCGTGGCGATTCCTGCTTACCAGGATTACACGATTCGGTCTCAGGTCTCTGAAGGTCTTAGCTTAGCTGCTGGAGCTAAAACTGCCATTACTGAAAGCTATCTGAACACTGGTACCGTACCGGCAGACCGCACAGCAGCAGGAATGTCTGCAACGGCAACCGATACTCAGGGCCAATACGTTAGTAGTCTTGATGTAGCCAACGGCGAGATCACCGTCACCTACGGCAACAATGTTAACGATACAATTGATACTGAAACTTTGGTGTTGACCCCGTATGAGTCCGCAGATGGTTCTCTTGCATGGCAATGTAGCAGTGTTTCTGCTGGCCCGGCTCCTACTGGCACAGCACTCAACGGTCCTACCGCTGGTACCTTGCCAGCTCAGTATGCTCCTGCCCAATGCAGATAACCTGATAGCTGGATAAGAAGCTATCTTTAGAAAAGAGCGCCTTCCTTGAGGGCGCTCTTTTGCTGTTTCTTGATGAAGAGTTCAGCTTAGCGCTGTCACCAATAGCCGAAACGACATTCAATTCAAAACCCGATAACCCCGCCCCCGCATACAGTTCTTAACCACCTGGCTTTTCTCCTGCTCCGCGTCCCCGGCTTTGCCGGCCGCACCGATCACGGCGCCGCCGCCGGCCATGCGTCCGGCGGTGCCGGAGTTGCCGAAGATGGCGCCCAGGATGCCGCCGATGATGGCACCGCCGGCGGCGCCTTCGGCGGCGTCGCGGCCGGTGCTGACTTCGTCGGCGATGGCGCGGCAGTCGGTGAGGTCTTGCTGGTACTGGGCTTCGTCGATGCCTTGCTTGTCCACCACCACGCGCTTGGACGAGGCGCATGCGGTGGTAAGCAGGGCGGCGAGGGTGATCAGGGCGATGCGGTGCATGGTGCCTCCTTGCCGGGTTGGCCGGTGCTTCAGTGCGTTGGACCTTTTATAGCACGGCTTGGTTCGGAAGGTGACGGGGCCGCGAGGCGGCCCTTAGCCGAGCCGCAGCGACAGGTCGATGGCCTGCACGTGCTTGGTGAGCGCGCCGGCGGAGAGGAACAGGTCGCGGGCGCCGGGCAGGTTTTTGACGTCGTCCAGGGTGCGGTTGCCGGAGACTTCCAGGGCGCTCTGGCCGGCCAGGTCGAGGGCGGTTTCCAGCATTTCCGGGGTGAAGTTATCCAGCATGATCTGGTCCGGGGCGAGGGCGGCGGCTTCGCGCAGCTCGTCCAGGTTTTCCACCTCGATGATGATCTTCTTGCCGGGGCCCTGTTCGCGGGCGGCGCGGATGGCGGCGGTGATGGAGCCGCAGGCGGTGATGTGGTTTTCCTTGATCAGGAAGGCGTCGTAGAGGCCCACCCGGTGGTTCTGGCAGCCGCCGCAGAGCACCGCGTATTTCTGCGCGGCGCGCAGGCCGGGCAGGGTTTTGCGGGTGTCGAGCACGGTCACGCGGGTGCCGGCCACGGCGTCGGCGTAGCGGCGCGCGGTGGTGGCGGTGGCCATCATGGTCTGCAGGAAGTTCAGGGCGGTGCGTTCGCCGGTGAGGATGCGCCGGGTGTTGCCGGTGAGCGTGCAAAACACGTCGCCGGCGGCCAGCCGGTCGCCGTCCTTGGCGTGCCATTCCAGGCTCACGCCGCCGAGCTGGCGGAACACTTCCTCGGCCCAGGCGGTGCCGCACAGCACCGCGTCCTCGCGGGTGAGGATGGTGGCGGTGGCGGTGTCGTCCGCGGCGATCAGGCCGGCGGTGAGGTCGCCGTCGCCCAGGTCTTCTTCCAGGGCGAAGGCGACCGCGCGGGTCAGGTGGTCGCCGACGTAGTGGGGCAGGGTGCTGTCTTTATCCATTCGTTTTGAAGAACTCGTTGCTCAGACGGACCACCACCGGCGCCAGCAGCAGCAGCGCGATCAGGTTGGGCACCGCCATTAGAATATTCATGATGTCCGCCAGGGCCCACACCAGGTCCAGCCCGACGATGGCGCCCACCGGCACCACCAGCACCCAGACTATCCGGAAGGGCAGCAGGGCTTTGTCGCCGAACAGGTACTGGGTGCAGCGCTCGCTGTAGAGGCTCCAGCCCAGCAGGGTGGTGAAGGCGAACACCGCCAGGCCGCAGGCCACCACCGCGTTGCCGAGGGTGCCGAAGGTGCTGGAAAACGCCAGCGCGGAGAGCGGCGCGCCTTCCTCGCCGCTGGTCCAGGCACCGGTGGCGACGATGGCCAAACCGGTGACGGAGCATACCACGATGGTGTCGATAAAGGTGCCGAGCATGGCGATGCTGCCCTGGCGGGCGGGGTGGTCGGTGTGCGCGGAAGCGTGGGCGATGGGCGCGCTGCCCAGGCCCGCTTCGTTGGAGAAGATACCGCGCGCCATGCCGAAGCGGATCGCCTCTTTCACGGCGGCGCCGGCGAAGCCCCCGGCGGCGGCGGTGCCGGTGAAGGCGTCGTTGAAGCACAGGGCGATGGCGGCGGGCAGGGCGCTGGCGTGGTCGGCCAGCACGAACAGGCCGGCCAGCAGGTAGGTGAGCGCCATGAACGGCACGATAAAGGTGGCCACCCGGGCGATGCGCTTCATGCCGCCCAGCACCACCAGGCCCACCAGCACCGCCAGGGTCAGGCCGGTGGCCCAGGTGGGCACGCCGAAGCTGTCGTTGAGGCCGTGGGCCACGGAGTTGGCCTGCACGGTGTTGCCGATACCGAAGCCGGCGGCCATGCCGAACACCGCGAACAGCAGCGCCAGCCAGGCCCAGTTCTCGCCCAGCCCCTTGCGGATGTAGTACATCGGGCCGCCCACGTACTGGCCGAGGCTGTCTTTTTCCCGGTAGTGCACGGCGAGCACCGCCTCGGCGTATTTGGTGGCCATGCCCACCAGGGCGATCAGCCACATCCACACCAGCGCGCCGGGGCCGCCGGAGTGGATCGCGGTGGCCACACCGACGATGTTGCCGGTACCGATGGTGGCCGACAGCGAGGTGGCCAGCGCCGCGCCGGCGCCGATGGTGCCCACCCCGGTGGCCGGCGCCACGATCTGGCGGAAGCCGAAGCCCAGCCGGCGGATCGGCAGGAACGTCAGGCGGATGGTCAGGTAGATGCCGGTGCCGGCGATCAGGATCAGCGCCGGCCAGCCCCACAGCAGGCCGCTGATCTGTTTTAGGAGGTCAACAAATTCGGTCATGCCCTTCACGCCCCGTCAACCGTAAAATAGCCAGAGTAGGGAAATTGACCGGTGAGGGGAAGCGGTTCAGATTGAGTCCGATCGCGGTTCTTTGTACGGTGTTACCAGATATTCCCCGAATCGCGGATTGGTTCAAACTTCTCGGCACAGGGCGGTGCTAAGGTACTCTTCGTACGGAAATTCGTAGTGGGCTTCGTAGTTCACGTTTGTCGCCGCCAAGGTGTGTGCCATGTCCAAAGTTACCCGCCTCAAGCCGCTGGAAGGCGGTAAAGGCCGCGCGCTGAGCCTGCCCAGGCCGCTTGAGCGCGTGCGTGACCGCATTACCGAGCGCGCCGGCGGACTGCTGGCGGACATGCTCGACGGCGCCGACGACACCCTGTTCGATCTGGCCGAGAAAGAGACCGACAGCGAGCGCGACCGCTACTTCGATGCCATGCGCGAGCTGCGCCTGCAGCGCGGCGCCCTGGAGACCGGCTTCCGGCAGGCGCTGGGCAATCTGTTCCAGGACAGCGCCCGCACCCCGGACGACCGGGAGCGCGCCACCGGCAAGGTGGCGGTGGAAGATCTGGCGTTGGTCAAACACGAAGAGCTGGAAACCACTGTCGCCCTGGACAACCTGGCCCGCCGCGCCCGCAAGGGCCACGACGAGGCCCTGCGCGCCTTCCAGCACCGCCTCGAGTACCTGTTCGAAAGCAAGGTCGACGTCACCGAACGGAACAACCCCCTGGAGCCGCGCAACCTGGCGGCGTGTTTCTCCGCCTGCCTGGAGCGGCTGTCCCTGGATATCCGCGCCCGCCTGATCGTGCTCAAACTGTTCGAGCGGGTGGTGATGGACGAAGCCGGCGCCATGGTCGACGAGGCCAACCAAGTGCTGGCCGACGCCGGCGTGCTGCCGGATATGAAAACCGTGCCCGTGCCCCGGGGCCGCCCGGCCGGCGAGGGCGGCGCGGGCGCCGGCACCTCCGGCTCGGGCGTTTCGGCGGCCCCGGAACAATCCCGCGCCGCCGGCGGTGCGCCCTCGGCCGGTGATGCCCCCGCGGCCGCGCCGCCGGCGGACAACGCCCTGTTCGGGCTGCTTCAGGAATTGCTCACCACCCTGCGCGGGCTGG
>NZ_CAXPXK010000086.1:0-4449 GCF_964221125.1 Alloalcanivorax sp. | reverse complement strand
TTGGTGTCCCAGGGCTTCACCGCCAGGGATATCTTGGTGTCCTTGAAGCCGCGGCCGGGCACGCACACCACTGGCTGGGCGGCCTCGTTGCCGGTGAACACCACGGCGGCGGTGTCCTCGCCGGTGGGTTCCTGGTAGTTGAGCATCTGGCAGCCCGCCAGCATCAGGGCGGGCAGGAGCAACAGCGTTTTTTTCATAATCGAAGGTCCTCTGAATGAATATCGCCAGTGTAGGGCTGCAAGAATAGGACCACCAGAGGACTAGGTCGGGTCGCCGCCGAACCAGTGGCGGATCGCCTCGCGGGTCAGTGCGTCGCGGCGTGGGCCGGTGGGCAGCCAGTTGCCGGCGTTGGCGGTGAGCGCGGTGAGAAATTCCAGCAGGGGCAGATGCTGGCGCAGCACGCGGTGATGGCGGTGGCCGATCACCGGATTGAAGAAGCCGAAGAAATCCAGCATCTGGCGGGGGTTCTTGCGCACCCACAGCCAGGAGCCCATTTCCAGGGTGAACGGCAGGAACATCTTTTCCGGGTGGTGTTCGCGGGCGCGGTCGTAGAGATAGTCCCAGAGGTCGCCGTGGGTCGTGTAGTTCAGGGACTGGGGCTCGATCAGATAGGGGTGGTGGTGCGGGTAGGTGGCCTCCAGCACCTGCTTGAGCCGGTACACCTCGGCCAGGTGGGCGATCGGCTGGTGGGTGCGCGCGTAGCTGCACCAGATGCGGTCGCGCCGGCCGAAGCCGCTGTGGCAGTCCAGGCTCAGCGATACCGGCGCGCGCAGCAGCTTTTCTTCCACCACCCGGACCAGCGCCTGCGCTTCCGCTTCCATGGGGTCGCCGGCGCGGCCCCGGAACCAGGGCAGGTGCCGGCTGAGGCGCTGACCGCCGACCAGGAACGACACCCGGCCGTCCGCCTCCACCGGGGCGTTGCGCATCAGGTCGACGCCGTTGGGGTTGCTGCGGGTGCGCCGCCAGACGCCGCCCGGGTTGACCATCGGCATGAACACCAGGCGGATATGCTCCAGGCGCCGGTGCAGCTGGTCGTCCCACTGCAGGCGGTGAATCAGGCTGTGCAGCCAGGACAGAATCACCTGGGTGCCGATCCGTTCCACGCCGTGCACGCCGCCGAAGAAGCCGATCGCCGGTGCCCCGGCGGCCTGGCTGCCCATCTCGATCACCCGCACCGGCAGGCGCAGGTCGCCCTGCGGCACCGTCAGCACCTCGGTCACGCGCAGGTGCCGTTCCCCCAGGCGTATCAGGTTGTCCAGATGCAGTTGCTCGGGCAGGTGGCGTTGTAGCTGGTAGAGGTGTTGTTCCATAGGTCCGGCCGGTGTCGGAACGTCCAGACTAACGGCGCACTGTCACGGTTTTATGACAATCCTCTGGCGGCGCGAAGGTCACGCAAGCGTGATCAAACTGTCAGCGCACTGTCACCCGGGCCGGTCAGGCTTGCCTCGAGCCTGGCCTGCGGACCGCTGACGTGACCGATGTCCAAGACCTGAATCTGTTATCCCTGGAAACCGGCGATGTGTTGCTGTTTTCCGGACGGGGGCCGACCAGTTCGGTGATTCGTGTTTTCACCCGCAGCCCCTGGAGCCACATCGGTCTGGTGGTGCGGCTGCCCGGCTACCCCGAGCCGCTGGTGCTGGAAGCCGCCGGCGGCGGCGATTCCGCCGACCTGCATCTGGGCCGGCCGGTGGCGGGCGTCACCCTGGTGCCCCTGGCGCGCAAGCTGGCCAACTACGCCGGTGACGTGGCGGTGCGCCGCCGCCTCGGCCCGCCGCTCAGCGAGGCCCGCCAGCGACTCGCCCGGCGCCTGGTGGCGCGCCTGCTGCACCGTCCCTATAAGAACTACCTCTGGTGCAATGTTCGGGACCTGCTCACCGGCTTCACCCGTCCGCCGGACCGGCGCGGCTGGTTCTGTTCCGAGCTGGTCGCCGAGTTCTACCGGCGGCTGGGCTGGCTGCCCCGGGATGTGCGGGTCAGCGGTTTCGTGCCCGGGCACTTCGGCTCCACCCGCCTGACCCTGCTCGACGGCACCCTGCTGCCGCCGCAATTCCTTAAACGGGGCCGGCGCGGGCCGGCCACCGAGCCGCCTAAAGCCAGCGCCGCACCCGTTGCCGATACGCTTGCCACTGCGCCCCGAACCGCTGCGCGTGAAAAGCTTCTTCCGCGGCGATCACGTGGCTATGCATAACCCACAGCACCGCCACCAGCATCAGCAGCATGCCCGGGCTGCCCAGGCTCAGCGCGCAGGCCAGATGCAGCAGCGCGAACGCCAGATAAATCGGATTGCGGCTGAGCCGGAACACACCGCCGGTGATCAGCGTCCGGGCGGCGCGGTGCGGCATCACCGTGGTACGGGCGCGCGCCAATTGCAGCAGGGCAGTGAGCAACACCGCGATCGCGATCAGCGCCAGGGTGGCGGCAATGCCCTGGCGGCCGGCAAATGCCGGCAGCGACCAGTTCAGCGCCTGATCCAGGCCGTAGCCGACCAGCAGGCCGCCCAGGTGGAGGAGGGGTGGCGGCATACGGACTTCGGGATGTTCCAATGGCATGACGATCTCTCGTTAATTCGTTGACGACTCTCTATCAATTCGTTGACGACTCTCGTTGTCAGGTCTGAAAAGCTGGGTTATGGTAATTTACATCCCGCCCTTGCGGGAGTGATCGCGATCCGAAGCTGAAAGCTAACCAGCAACCGCCGGTAGCACTGTAAACGGCGGCAGGAGCAGGCGTCACTCTCGTGCCCGTATCCCGCCGCCCTAACGTCACGCAAATAGGGGATACGCATGGAAGAGCGAGCGGCCACCTTGCATTCCGTTTCCGCCACATCCGACAGCCACTCATCCGACCAGCGCTTTGGGCAACCCGATACCACTCCGAAAACCTACGTTCTTGATACCAATGTTCTGATCCACGATCCCAACTCGTTGCTTAATTTCGAAGAGCACCGGGTGGCGATTCCGATGACCGTACTGGAGGAACTGGACCGCCTGAAAACCGGCAAGTCGCACACCGCCGCGGATTGCCGCGCCGCCATTCGCCAGATCGACCGGGTGCTGGGGCAGGCGACGCCGGCGGAAGTGGAAGCCGGCATCCCCATCGGCCGGGGCAACTACACCCAGGGCACGCTCACCGTGCTGATGCCGCGCGGCAGCGCCGGCGGCTCCGCGTTGCCCGACCACCTCAACGACAACCGCATTATCAACGATGTGATGGCCATGAAGATGGCCGACCCGGACACCCGCTACGTGCTGGTGACCAAGGACATCAACATGCGCCTCAAGGCGCGCGCCTGCGGCATCGACTCGGAGGACTACCACAACGACCAGCTGGTGTCGGACATCAAGCAGCTCACGCGCGGCTACTTCGAAGTGCCCGGTTCCTTCTGGGATCAGGTCACCGAGGTGGACACCGAGCAGGTGGGCGCGGAAACCCTGCACCGGCTGCCCCACGGCCTGGTGGTGGGCGATATCCTCGGCGAGGAAGTGTATCCCAACCAGTACATACTCGATGAGCACGGTTTCGTCGGCCGCATTCTCAGTGTCGAGGGCGGCGTGGTCACGCTGCGCCACCACAAGGCGGAAACGCTGATGGAGCAGCAGGCCTGGGGCCTGCGGCCGATGAACATTCAGCAGGCGGTGGCGCTGCAACTGTTGCTGGATCCGGATATCCACCTGGTGACGCTCACCGGCGCGGCGGGCTCGGGGAAAACCATCCTGGCGCTGGCGGCGGCCATCGAGATGACGGTGGAGCAGAAGCGCTTCAACAAGATCATCGCCACCCGCTCCACGCCGCCCCTGGCGGAGGAGCACGGCTTTCTGCCCGGCACCGAGGAAGAGAAGATGGACCCCTGGCTGGGCGCCATCAACGACAACATCGAGGCGCTGCACCTCAACGACGAGAACCCCTCCGGCAGCATTCTGTACGTCAAGGAGCGCGCCAATATTCAGTTCAAGGCGCTCAACTACATCCGTGGCCGCAGCTTCCAGAAATCCCTGATCCTGATCGACGAGAGCCAGAACCTGACGCCCCACCAGATGAAGGCGATCATCACCCGGGCGGGGGAGGGCTCGAAGGTGGTGTGCCTGGGCAACCTGGCGCAGATCGATACGCCCTATCTGTCACCCACCAGTTCCGGGCTGACCTATATGACGGAGCGCTTCAAGGGCTTCGTCTATGGCGGCTCGGTGAAGCTCAACGGGGTGCCGCGCTCACTGCTGGCCGAGTACGCGGAAACCTGGTTGTAGTAGCTATGCGGCGGGCTTCGGGTGGCGGCTCCGTAGCCCGGTTCGGTCTCGGTGCCAGTGTCCAGGACCCGCCGTAAATACGTCCCTTGTATCTTGACGAACTCCACTGATGAGTGGTGCGCTCAGGGACGCCTGAGCAGGGGCATGGTCAGACTGTGTAAATCCCTAGGCCTTGAGCCTGCCCTACAGATCAGTCGCCATGTCC
>NZ_CAXPXK010000085.1:0-12927 GCF_964221125.1 Alloalcanivorax sp. | reverse complement strand
CTCCCACAAAATTTCTCGCCCTAAGCCATCGGCCAGGCACAAAAAAGCCACGCTCCTTTGCGGGAGCGTGGCTTTTTTTCGGGTCGGGCTAGCGCGGATTATTCAGCCGCGTCGGCGCCTTCCTCGGCTTGCTTCTCTTTGTCGCCCTGGTCTTTCACGTCCAGCAGCTCGACTTCGAAGATCAGCACCTCGTTGGGGCAGATGTCGCCGCCGGCGCCTTGTTCGCCGTAGCCCAGCTCGGGCGGCAGGAACAGCTTCCACTTATCGCCGACCTTCATCATCGGCAGTGCTTCCTGCCAGCCGGGGATAATGTGCTTCAGACCGAACACCGCCGGCTTGTCACGCTCGATGGAGCTGTCGAACACGGTGCCGTCGCGCAGCATGCCCTTGTAGTGCACTTCCACGGTGTCTTCCAGAGTGGGTGACTGGGCACCCTCGTCGCCGGATTCCAGCACCTGGTACTGCAGACCGCTGTCGGTGACCTCGACGCCGTCTTTGTCGGCGTTCTCATCGAGGAATTCCTGGCCTTCTTCCAGATTCGCCTGGGCCTGCTCTTCCATCTTCTTCTGGCGGGCTTCCATCATGCGGGTCTGGTAATCACGGATCAGCTGGTCCATGTCCGCGTCTTCGCCGAGGCGGGATTCCGGCTCGTCACCGAAACCGTCACGCAGACCGGCGACCATCGCGTCCAGGTCCAGATTTTCCATGGCGCTCATTTGCTCAGCGCTGCGGAAGCCCAGCGCGTAGGACGCTTTCTGGTCTTCACTCTTGAGCTCCACGTCGGCGCTCTTGTCCTTTTCTCCACCACAAGCCGCCAGCATCACGGTACCGGCGAGCACGATTGCGAACTTTTTCATTATGCCTCCATTGGCTTACGTTTATTTTTTCTGCGCCGGCGGTCCTTCCCCACGCATTTCCTTCGCGGTCATTACGGTCGGCGCTACTGCATGAACGGACTGCACCTCCACACCCGGCGGCGGAATCTGGCCATACTGCCAGCTTCGCGTAGCGTCGCGCCAGCCAAAACAATGAAAGGTGCTCAGATAACGCCTGACCGCGTTTCACCGCGATTGGTTCCCTCGCCGGCCATCGGATATCCCGGCCGGGCCTCCGATTCCCCGTCGAAGAGGGCTTCATTGTGCCTGTACGGAGGTTTCTGTCAAAAGCGGGATTCACGAAAACGTCCATCAGCGGGTTATAGTGTTGAATAGGGGGCAAACCACTATGCCAAATAACAGTACCGACCCTACTCTGGCTCCATCTTCCGCGCGCCGCGTGGCGCGTCAGGACGACCGGCGTCTGGTGATCCTGGTGGCCAACAGCAAGGGCGGGTGCGGCAAGACCACGCTGGCCACCAATCTGGCCGCTTATTTCGCCCATTCCGGGCAGGCGGTGACGTTGCTGGATCTGGATCCGCAGCAGTCCGCCACCCAGTGGGTGCGGCTGCGCGAGGACCCACGCGTGGAAGCGCTCGGCTGGCCGACGGACGAACCGGTGTCGCTGGGGCGGTTGCAGGATCAGATGCAGAAGGCCCGCGACGTGGTGGTGATCGACTCGCCGGCGGGGATGGACCGCCACACCCTGGACCATGTGCTCCGCGTGTCACAGATCGTGCTGATCCCGGTGCTGCCCAGCCCCATCGACATCCGCGCCACCACCCGCTTCGTGCAGAACGTGATGCTGGCGCCCAGCTATCAGCGCCGCCCCCGACGCTTGGCGGTGATTGCCAACCGGGCGCGTACCCGCACGCGCACCTACGAAACCCTGCGCCAGTTTCTCGCCAGCCTGAAGATTCCCTACCTGATCACGCTGCGCGACGCCCAGCAGTACGTGCAGTCAATGAGCCACGGGGAAAGCATGCTCGATCAGAAAGACCCCCGCCATGAGGTCGACCAGCGGCACTGGCGGTTGATCGGCGAATGGCTGGAGGTGCAGCGACACCTTATTCAGACACTGCCTGGCTTTCGCTGAGCGCCGCCAGTTCTTCCAACCCGGCCTGCAGCGACTGGCACTGCCCGGCTTCCGGCACCACCACGAACAACCAGCTCAGCGCCGATACCGACTGTCCGCCGGGCTGCGCCTGCGCCTGGCGGCTGAGTTGTTCCAGCAACAGACGCTCGCCTTCCAGTTCCGCTTCCTGGATCTGACGTTTCAGCTCCACCGTGCCCTGCCCGTCCGCCGCCCGGCGTCGTACCGCACGCAGCGGGCGCAGGTAGTCGGCCTCGAACTGCTCCGCGAAGGCCAGCAGCCGGCGGCCCAGGGCCGGGTCCGGCCGGCGCCCGGCATCACTGAGCCAGAGCGCGGTGAGCAACACCGCCACCGGTACGCCGTGCTCGTCCTGCAGGCGCAAACACACCCGCTCGATACGCTTGTCGCGCCACAGCCGTAACGCGAAACGCCACAGTGGCGCTTCCTTCATGGTGTCCTCCCGGGCGGTCACCGCCGCCGGCCCTTCTGTTATTCCGACGCTTGCCATACACTGCGCCGGTCCGCAATTCGCCGATCCCAAGGCCTCTTATACCATGCTGTCCCTGGAACACATCAATCTGCGCCGCGGCCCGGAGCTGCTGCTCGAAGACGCCAGCTTCGTGCTGCACAAAGGCACGCGCGTGGGCGTGGTGGGCCGCAACGGCAGCGGCAAGAGTTCGCTGTTCAAGCTGATCATGGGCGAACTGGAAAGCGACGGCGGCAACGTGCAGCGGCCCGCCGACTGGCGTTTTTCGATGATGGTGCAGGAAGTGCCGGCACTGGCGCAGCCGGCGCTGGAGTATGTCCTTGACGGTAACCAGGCACTGCGGCACTGGGAGGCGGCCCTGGCCAAGGCCCAGGACAGCGAGGACAACACCGGCATCGCCCGCGCCCACGCCGAACTGGACGCGCTGCGCGCCTGGGAGCAGCCGGCCCGCGCCGCCGCCTTACTGGCCGGCCTGGGCTTCTCGGACCGCCAGCAACAACAGCCGGTGAGCGCCTTTTCCGGCGGCTGGCGCATGCGCCTTAACTTGGCGCAGGTGCTGATCAGCGACGCCGACCTGATGCTGCTTGATGAGCCCACCAACCACCTGGACCTGGACGCCATCCTCTGGCTGCAGCAGTGGCTGGTGCAGCACCCCGGCGCCCTGATGCTGATCTCCCATGACCGCGCCTTCCTGGACGCCACCGTGTCGGAAATCCTGCACATCGAACACGGGCGCCTGAAGCGCTACGCCGGCGATTATTCGGATTTCGAGCGCCAGCGCGCCGAGCAGCTGTCCCTGCAGCAGAAGCTGCACGACAAGCAGCAGGCGCAGGTGGCGCACATGCAAAAGTTCATCGACCGCTTCCGCGCCAAGGCCACCAAGGCCAAAGCCGCGCAGAGCCGCATCAAGGCCCTGGAAAAGCTGGAGCGCATCGCGCCGGCCCACGTGGATTCCGGCTTCGAATTCGACTTCAAGACGCCGCTCAAACTGCCCAACCCCATGGTGCTGCTGGAGAACGCCGCCTGCGGCTACCAGGACACCACCATCCTGAGCGCGGTTTCCATGAGCCTGCGCCCGGAATCGCGGGTCGGCCTGCTGGGCCCCAACGGCGCCGGCAAGTCCACGCTGATCCGCACCCTGATGGGCGAATTGCCGGCGCTCTCCGGCCACGTTCAGCGGGACCCGGACCTGAAAGTCGGCTACTTCCACCAGCAGCAGGTGGACCGGCTGGCCGCCGACGAAAGCCCCTATCAGCTGCTCCACCGCCAGCACCCCAACTGGAGCGAGCAGCAGTTGCGCAACGAACTGGGGCGCTTCGGTTTCCACGGCGACAATGTGTTCGACCCGGTGGGCCGCTTTTCCGGCGGCGAAAAAGCGCGCCTGGGCCTGGCGCTGATTGTGCACCAGAAGCCCAGCCTGCTGCTGCTCGACGAACCCGCCAACCACCTGGACCTGGACATGCGCGAAGCGCTGACCATGGCGCTGCAAAGCTTCGAGGGCGCGGTGGTGCTGGTATCCCACGACCGCCATCTGCTGGAAACCACGGTGGACGAATTCCAGCTGGTGGCCGAGGGCGGCGTGCGCCCGTTCGACGGCGACCTGGACGACTACGCCCGCTGGCTGCAACAGTCGCGCCGCGAGGCCAAGGCACCGGCCGGCGACAACAAGGCCGCCGGCAAGGACGACGCCAAGCAGCGCCGCCAAGACGCCGCCCGCCTGCGCGAACAGCTCAGACCGCTGAAGAAGGAAGTGGACAAGCTGGAGAAACAACTGGACCGGCTGGACACCGAACTGAGCGAGGTGGAAACCGCGCTGGGCGACGAAACCCTCTACACCGACCCGGCCCGCAAAGGCGAGCTCAGCGAGTTACTGAGCCGCCAGGGCGACCTGAAAAGCCGCCACGAAGAGTCGGAGATGGCGCTTCTGGAAGCGATGCAGGCCCTGGAAGACGCCGAAACCGAATAGCTATTCCTTGCTGAGCAGCGCGGCGCTGCCGGCGCCGCAGGCCACCACGGTTTTCATCATCTGCTCCACCGGAATGTCCGGCCGCCGCTCCACCAGGTCCTCATGGACGTGATAGATAAAGCCGGAAGTGGGGTTGGGGCCGGTGGGCACGAACACGGACAGATGGCCGTCCTCGTGACGGGAAGTGATCAAGCCCAGCACCGTGGCGGGCACCTGACGCCCGTACAGCCACACCCTCGCCACTTCGCCGCGCATCAGGCTGTCCTGGCTGCCACCGAACAGTTGCATGGTCACTTCCTTGACCAGCCGGTACCCCGGCAGGCGCTCCATGCCGCGCTTCTCCAGTTTTTGCCACAGCCAGCTGCCCAGGCTGGTGGCCACCAGGGTGCCGACCAGAAAGCAGAACACCACCAGCACCGCCACCACCACCCAGTCGGCGGCGAACTTGGGCAGCCCGAAGAAACGCACCACCAGGCCGGTGAACGGCGCGATCAAACCGGTGGCGGCGTCGTAAATCCATTTAAAGAAGAACGCGATGATGGAGATGGGCAACAGAATCAGCAGCCCGCCCAACAGCGACTTGCGGATAAAGAACCAGATACGGTTATCGTTTTCCATGGGCGCGCGGCGGCTCCGTTGCCGGGGTTTCAGGAATACCAGATTCGGTTGACGTAGAGACAACGTTCGCCATTGGGGGTTCGCACCCAGGCCTCGTCGTCCACCCGCTTACCAAGCAAGGCCCGCGCCAACGGCGCGTCGACACTGATCTCGCCACGGCTGCCATTGGCCTCGTCGGGGCCCACCAGGCGGAAGCGCTCGACCTTGCCGTCGTCGTCCTCCACTTCCACCCAGGCGCCGAAGAACACCTTACCGGTATCCTCCGGCGCCCGCTCGACCACGTTCATGCCGTCCAGACGCTTGCTCAGGAAGCGGATGCGCCGGTCGATTTCGCGAAGCTGCTTCTTGCCGTAAATATACTCGGCATTCTCCGAGCGGTCGCCCTGGGCGGCGGCCTCCTGCACCGACTTGGTGATCGGCGGCCGCTCTTCCTTCCAGAGCCGCTGCAGCTCTTCGTTAAGACGCCGGTAACCCTCCGGCGTGATGTATTTGGAGGCGGGTTTGCCTTTCGGTCGCCAACGGCCCATGGGTTACTCCCCTCCCTGTATCAATCGTGGCGCTCGGGACGACACCACCGCGAGCTTGAGCCCGAACGGCGCCAGTAATTTCTCCACGGTGCCCAGAGTGGGGTTGCCGCGGCCCTGTTCAATATCCTGAATCACTCGCGCGGACACGCCGGTGAGTCGACTGTATTCACTCAAGGTGAAGCGCAGCTCGCCGCGCAGCAGAGAGACCACCTGATCCACCGACAGCTCCGGTCTGGCCTGAATGTGGCTCAGCACTTCGCGACGCCGTTCGACCTGCTCCGCCGGGCTCATTTGGGCGTAGCGCTTATCCATGCAGACGCTCCAGTTGGTCCGCCAGTTTCAGAATACCCGGTCGCAGCCTTGCCACCAGGTCCGCGTCCACGCCGAGCAGGCCCATGCGTTGTGGCAGCCCCCGCAGACAGGGCGCCATGTCCCGCAGTGCGCGTCGCAACAGGCCGGCCTCCAGGTTGCCCGCCGCCGCCAACGCTTCCGTGACGTCCTGCCAGTCCGGCTGCCCGCCGTTATCGGCGTGCCAACGGCTCTGCCGGGCGATCCCGTCCGGGTGCAGAAACATGGGCGCGAAATCGAACACCGGGGTCAACGCGATACGGCCATCCTGATACCGGGCGATGGCCGTATTGCGGGCGTGGTTGTCTTTGTTACCCAACGCCAGATTGGCGACGTCACGCTTAAGGTATTCAATGATTTCCGTTTGCGGATCGGTGACCACCTCGGCCAGAGCCCGGCAGGCGTCTTCATGCTGCAAACCGAGACCGAAGCCTGCCCGGCCACATAACGAAGCGAGACTCTCCTGGGCGATCCGCTGCACGCCGCCACCATCAACGCCGCGGTCGAAACGCGGGATGAACAGCGTGCGTCCGTGCATCTCCAGAGCGCCGTGAACGCGCAGGCCCAACGCCCGGGCCAACGCCATATAAAGGGCCTCAGCGCGCAGGATGGCTTCCAGGTCCCGGTCCGTGCCGCGCTGGAATTTGACCAACCAATGACGCCGGGCACGGCTGTCCTCCAAGGTATGATCCAAATAAAGCAGGCCGTTGTCGGCCTCGGTAAGCAGAATCTTCGGCCACTCACCCTGGACACCGGAGGAACCGGCCACGAACAGGCCGTGCCCGGCCAGATGCTCCACGAAATCTTCATGGCGGCCCGCCACTTCGTCAAAGCGGAACCCGCGTGCCGGACCGGCCTGCCCCTCGGCCAGCCAGTCCCAGGCTTCCTTGATGCGCAGGTTGCCAATCGGATTGCCGGCGCCGGCCCTCAGCAACGGCCAGTCCCCACTGGCTTCAACGGTGGCCGGCTGGTCCAACTGGCGCAGTAACTCCTGTCGCCCGTAGCCTTGTGGCAACACGTCCAACAGCCAGGCCGGCCAGGTGTCCTGGTCATCAATTTCCAGGGATACGGGAAAACGAACCCCACAGGCCGCGGCGTCACGACGCCCCAGATAATCCAGAGCGTAATCCGGCAAGTAGGTGGTGTAGGTGGGCGTGCGCCAACCCTGGTGTTCGGGGCCGGCCAGGCTGATCACCGCCGCGTCCCGCCACGCACCGCCCACAAAGATCTGCGCTGTACATTTATTATCCATTTCCGCACTATATCACCATATTGTCCGTCATAATAATTGTTTTATGGCACAATAACGCCATTATAGAGCGTGGCGCCGGCTCGTTTTCCCCTTGCCGCGCCGGCTTGGTAAACTGCGTTTCCCATTCGTTATCCCTTCCCATCGAGAGGTTCGGCCCATGTCTTTCAACCGTGCCCCCTGGCCGGCCAGCCGCATGCGCCGCATGCGCAAGGACGATTTCTCCCGCCGCCTGATGCGCGAAAACACCCTCACCGTGGACGACCTGATCTACCCGGTGTTCGTCCTCGACGGCGAAAACCACACCGAAGCGGTGCCCTCGATGCCCGGCGTCGAGCGCATGACCGTGGACCTGCTGTGCGAGGAAGCACGCCAGCTGGCGGACCTGGGGATCCCGGCCATGGCCCTGTTTCCGGTCACGCCGGTGGCGGTGAAAAGCCTGGACGGCGCCGAAGCCTGGAACCCGGACGGGCTGGCCCAGCGCGCCACCCGGGCGATCAAAGAGGCGGTGCCGGAGATGGGCGTGATCACCGACGTGGCCCTGGACCCGTTCACCACCCACGGCCAGGACGGCATCCTCGACGAGGACGGCTATGTGCTTAACGACGTCACCGTCACCGCCCTGGTCAAGCAGGCGGTGTCCCACGCCGAGGCCGGCGCCGACATGGTGGCGCCCTCGGACATGATGGACGGCCGCATCGGCGAGATCCGCCAGGCCCTGGAAGGCCATGGCTTTCCGAACACCCGCATCATGGCCTACTCCGCCAAGTACGCCTCCGCCTATTACGGCCCGTTCCGCGACGCGGTGGGCTCGGCGGCGAACCTGGGCAAGGCGGACAAAAGCACCTACCAGATGGACCCGGCCAATTCCGACGAGGCGCTGCACGAAATCGCGCTGGACCTGGCGGAAGGCGCCGATGTGGTGATGGTGAAGCCGGGCATGCCCTACCTGGACGTGGTGCGCCGGGTGAAGGACGAGTTCAAGGTGCCGGTGTATGCCTACCAGGTGAGCGGCGAGTACGCCATGCACATGGCGGCGTTCCAGAACGGCTGGCTGGACGAGGACAAGGTGATGCTGGAATCGCTGCTGGCGTTCAAGCGCGCCGGCGCCGACGGCATCCTGACCTACTTCGCCAAGGCCGCCGCCATCAAGCTGGCCGAACAGAAAAGATAAGTATTATGGGAGCGGGCCTTGTGGGAGCGGGCCCCGCCCGCGAAAGGGAGCGAAGCTCCCGGCGGGATACCTGAGCTCTCTGGCATCCTGCCGGCCGGCTTTGCCGGCCTTTCGCGGGCGGGGCCCGCTCCTACAGCTCAGAAGTTATAGCGGACGTCACCCAGAATCGTGCGACGCTCCCCGTAGCCACAATCCAGACCCTCGCCGCGACACCAGGAGACATACTCCTTGTCCGCCAGATTCTTGCCGGTCACGCTGAAGTCCCAGGGACCGGTGCGGTAACCGATCATGGCGTCATACAGCGTCACCGAAGAGATCTCAGGGCCCCCGCCACCGCCCACGGTGTCGCCGGAGTAACGCACGCCGGCGCCGAAGCGGAAGCCGTTTTCCAGTTCGTATTTGCCCCAGGTGGAGGCGACCTCCTCGGCCACATACGGCAGCCGCTCACCGGTTTCGTCGTCCACCGCGTCCAGGCTGGTGTAATTGGCCAGCAAGGACAGATTGCCCAGCCGCTTCGTGATGCCCAGCTCCCAACCGTCCACGGTGGCGCCAGTCTGCTCCACGCTTTGCGGGCTGCCGCCCTGAACCACGCGGTTCGTTTCCTCGATATCGAACCAGGCCGCCGTGACGGACAGATCGCCTTCAGGGGACAGGTACTTAATACCGGCCTCGCGCTGCTCCCCGGTGGTGGGGTCCAGCCCCTGGCCAAGGCCGTCGACGCCCAGGTTCGGCACGAACGATTCCGAATAACTGACGTACGGGGACAAACCGAAGTCGAAGCGATACATCAGGCCCAGGCGCCCGGAGGTCTCGGTGTCTTCGGATTCGGTATCGACGCCGTTGACGCCAAGGGTGGTGTTGGTGCTGTCGTCGTAGCGCAGTGCACCGGACACCACAACACGATCAATCTCCATGTGGTCGATCACGTACACCCCGGTTTGCTTGATTTCGTTGTCGTTAGCGTCCTGAGGGTCAAGCACCGCGTAATTAACATTGCCGTACTGTGGGTCATACACATTGATCGGCGAACCGACTCCGGTGAAGCTATTATCTTCCGTCCATAGCGCGTCCTGACGGTCCACCCCAATGGCCAGATTGTGACGGGTCGGGCCGAGCGCCACATCGCCCTCAAGACGGGCGTCGAAGTTAAGCACTTCGGTGCCCTTGTCCGACATGAAGATGGTACGCCCGATAGTGCCGTCAGCGGCCGGCGGCACGCCGATCGCAGCCCAGTGCTCACGGGTTTCGGTTTCCGTCTCCGAATAACGGCTGGTGAAGGAAACACCCCACTGACTGTTCAGGCGGTGATCAACAAACAGCGTGATTTCATCCTTACGACGGTCATAACGATCCCAATCGGGCTCACCGACGAAGGTTTCGGAACCGATATCGCCCAGCGGGCCGGGCTCAAGCGTGCCCTGCGTGGGCAGAAACTGAGCCGACACCGCACCGGTGTTTTCCTGGCTGTTGAACAGCAGCGATACGGTGGTGTCGTCGCTCGGCAGCCAGGTCAACGACGGCGCGAACACATAGCCGTCATGGTCGACGTAATCCACCTGGGTACCACTGTCACGTTTGAGTGCCACCAGGCGGTACAACAGCTTTCCGTCCTCGGAAAGCGGCCCGGTGACATCCGCGGCGATTTGCTTGCGATCAAAAGAGCCCACCTGAGCCCACAGCTCACCTTGACGCTCGGCCTTGGGCAGCTTTGAAACGGCATTGATGATGCCACCCAGCTCGGCCTGCCCGTAGAGCACCGACGAGGGACCTTTCAGCACCTCGATGCTCTCAAGGGTATAGATGTTTGGCCGGACGCTGTTGTAGAAGCCGTAAGCGGAGCGCAGACCGTCCACATAATAGGACGGGTCCAGACCGCGCACCTTGGCGGAATCGACCCGGGTGTCGAAGCCGAAACCACCGGAATAGACGCCCGGAGTGTACAAAAGGGCATCCTGGATATTCTTGGCGCCGGTGTCTTCCATCAGCTCCCGGTCCACGGTCTCGATGGAGAACGGCTGGCGCTCCACCGGTACGTCCAGCTTGCCGGTGGAGGCCGGCTTGTCGACGTTGATGTAGCCGTCATCGGCGGGGCCTTCGGCGCCCACTTCCACCGGCGCCAGGGTACCGGCGTTGTTCTCCTGCTGGGCGGCGGCCAGCGCCGGCGCGGTCAGCAGCGTGATCAGAGCCGCCGCGGCGGCGAAATCTTGATTGAGCATGATGTTTCCCCAGGAATGACAGTTGGCTGACAAGCCACTAACGATAATCGTTCGCATTATACTTATCATTCCTGGCAAGTGAAGAGGGATCCTTGTCATCCTCTTGTCATGCTAATGTCATCCAATAGGTCCTTCCGCATCCAAGCTCAGGACTCGCAATGAACGCCAACACCGGTATCCAGGGCCCCGATTTGAGCAATCAGGACTTCTACATCAACCGGGAATTGAGCCTGCTGCAGTTCAACCTACGGGTACTCGAGCAGGCCATGGACGAGCATCACCCGCTGATGGAGCGTCTCAATTTCCTGCTGATCTTCTCTTCCAACATGGACGAGTTCTTCGAGATTCGCGTGGCGGGCCTGAAGAACCGTCTGGAAACCGGCACCGGGCGCCCGGGCCCGGACGGCATGCTCGCCGAGGAAGTGCTGGCCGAGGTGGCCCGCGTGACCCACGACGCCGTGCAGCGTCAGTACCATATTCTGCAGAACATCCTGCTGCCGGCGCTGGCCGAGGAAGGCGTGCACTTCTTGCGCCGCGAGGACTGGACGCCGGCGCAGACCGAGTGGGTGAAAAAGTACTTCCGCGACCAGATTTATCCGGTACTGACGCCCATCGCCCTGGACCCGGCGCACCCCTTCCCGAGGCTGGTGAACAAAAGCCTGAATTTCATTGTGTCGCTGGACGGCACGGCTGCCTTCGGCCGCTCCACCGGCCTGGCCATCGTGCCCGCGCCGCGCTCCCTGCCGCGCCTGATGCGGCTGCCGGAAGAGATCTGCGAGGACGGCAACGACAACTTTATCTTCCTCTCCTCGATGATCCACGCCCACGTCAGCGACCTGTTCCCCGGCATGAAGGCCACCGGCTGCTACCAGTTCCGGGTAACGCGGAACGCCGACCTGGAAGTGGACGAGGACGTGGAGGATCTGGCCAGCGCGCTGAAGGGCGAGCTGTTGTCCCGTCGCTACGGCGACGAAGTGCGCCTGGAAGTGGCCGATAACTGCCCCCGCGACCTGATCGAGTATCTGCTGGAGCAGTTCGAACTGACCGAGCAGGACGCCTACGAGGTGAACGGCCCGGTGAACCTGGCGCGCATGTTCACCAGCGTCAACCGGCCGCGCCTGCACTACCCGCCGTTCAGCCCCAAACTGCCGGCGGCGGTGAAAAAGCACGAGAGCATTTTCGAGGCCATCGACCAGGGCGACATCCTGCTGCACCACCCGTTCGAAAGCTTTTCACCGGTGGTTAACCTGCTCGCCGAAGCGGCCCGCGACCCCAAGGTGCTGGCGATCAAGCAGACGCTCTATCGCACCGGCACCAACTCGGAGATTCTGGACCACCTGGAGACCGCCGCCCGTAACGGTAAGGAAGTCACCGCGGTGGTGGAGCTGCGCGCCCGCTTCGACGAGGAGTCCAACATCGAGGGCGCGCGCCGCCTGCAGGAGGCCGGCGCCATGGTGGTGTACGGGGTGGTGGGCTACAAAACCCACGCCAAGATGCTGCTGGTGGTGCGCCGCGACGGCGAAGGCATCAAGCGCTATGCCCATGTGGGCACCGGCAACTACCACACCAAAACCACCAAGATTTACACCGATTACGGGCTGATGACGGCGGAAAAAGGCCTGTGCCAGGACGTGCACAAGATCTTTCAGGAGCTCACCGGCATGGGCAAGGCGGCGCGCCTGAAGCAGCTGAAGCACTCGCCGTTCACCCTGCACCCGAGCCTGGTGCAGTGGATCGATTTCGAAACCGAACAGGCCCTGGCCGGCAAGCCGGCCCGCATCATCGCCAAGTTCAATTCGCTCACCGAAGAGCAGATCATGCGGGCGCTGTACCGGGCCAGCCAGGCGGGCGTGCAGATCGACCTGATCGTGCGCGGCATCTGCTGCCTGCGCCCGGGCATTCCCGGGCTGTCGGAGAACATCCGCGTGCGCTCGGTGATCGGCCGCTTCCTGGAGCACACGCGCATCTACCATTTCCACCACGCCGGCGAGGACCTGGTGTACTGCTCCAGCGCCGACTGGATGGACCGCAACCTGTTCAACCGGGTGGAAACCGCCTTCCCGGTCAACGAACCGGCGCTCAAGGCGCAGGTGCTGGAGCAGGGTCTGGAGTATTACCTGCGCGACAACGGCCAGGCCTGGGAGCTGCACGGCGACGGCATCTACCGCCGCGTGCAGCGGGCCGAGCACGAGGCCCCGTTCCTGGCCCAGCAGGCGCTGCTTGAGGCCCTGTCCGGCGGCGCCTGAGCGGCGCCTCCGTCAGGTGGCGTCGGTCACCGTGAGCTGGTAGCCGGCGGCCTGGAAAAACTCCTGCTCCTGCTCCAGGTCGGCCAGGGTGAGCGGGTGCTCGGCCAGCCAGCCGGCCGGGAACACCA
>NZ_CAXPXK010000084.1:0-40249 GCF_964221125.1 Alloalcanivorax sp. | reverse complement strand
AATCCCTCCCTCTCCGCCATACACAAAACAGCCCGGCCAACGCCGGGCTTTTTTGTGTATGGCGGAGAGGGAGTTGATGATTCGAACCCTCCGTTCGACCGAACGGCGCAAAGCGCCGTGAGGGGCGTTGCCGCCCGGCGGCAACGGGGCGCAGCCCCGAGCGCAGCGAGCCAATCCCTCCCTCTCGGCGCGCCCCAGCGCGCCCAGGCCTCTCAGCAGCGCCCTTCGCGGTCCTCCAACCACCCCCCAATATCTTCTCCCTCCATCGGCCGCGCAATATAGTACCCCTGCATGAAATCGCACCCGGTTTCGCGGAGGAACGCCAGAGCCGCGTCGGTTTCCACCCCTTCGGCGATCACCTTCAGATCCAGTTGGTGCCCCAAATCCACCGCCGATTTGATAATGGTGCGTGCTTCCCGGGAATGGTCCGCCGCGATGACGAAGGCTTTATCCAGCTTCAACTCGGAGAACGGCAGTTTGGCCAACTGCACCATGGAGGAATACCCCACGCCGAAATCGTCGATCGCCAGTTGAAACCCTTTCATGCGCAGCCGGGTGAGCAGGTCCAGCGCCAGCACGCCGTCTTCCATGGCCGCCGTCTCGGTGAGTTCCAGCGTTAAATGGCGCGGCTCCAGACCGTACCGTCGGCACAGGACCACCAGCTTATCCGCCATATCGAACCGGGTCAGGCAGGAGGCGGACAGATTCACCGCCATGGTCCAGTGCTCGGCCTTCGCTCCGCCACTTCGTAACAGGGCCGCCATAGCGGCACAGGCCTGGACGACTACCTTGCGGGTAAGGGGCTCGATCAACCCTTCGCGTTCGGCGAGGCGAATAAAGCGGTCCGGGGCGATGGGCCCCCACTGGGGGTGCCGCCAGCGGGCCAGCGCTTCGAACCCGACAACAGGATTGCCCTCGGCACAACTGACCTTGGGCTGATACATCAGGCGGATCTGGTCATTATCGATGGCGTCGGCGAGCATTGCCGGGGTGATGTCCTGCTCGGGGCTCACCGGAGCCTGGCGCGGCTGGCGGCTTGGCGGCGGTTGCTGGCCCAGCAGAGCACGCAGATCGCGGATCGAAAAGGGTTTGGGGAGCACACCGGTCATGTGCAACCGGTGCTGGCTGGCGGCCCTGCCGGCCGCATCGATGACCCGGCTGCCCAGCCCGCTGGAGATAATCAGGCCTGCGTCGCAGTGACGCTCGGCGAGATGGCGGATTACTTCCACGCCGTCCATCGCTGGCATCACCAGGTCGAGCAGAATGTGGGTGGGCTGCCAGGTGTCGAGTATCTCGAAGAAAGTGTCCGGCAGGGTGGTGACCTGGCATTGGTAACCCAGGCTCGAGACCATGCTGCAAACCGTCTGACCGATGTCAGGGTCGTCATCAAGAACCAGGAGCCGAGGTATCGTTTCTGATTTTTGTGGCGGCGTCATCTTGGCACCTCGTCGAGAGCGTCGCGGATCTTTTGCGCCAGATCCGTCTTATGGTAGGGCTTTTCCAATAAATGCACGCCGGGGTCCAGACGGCCGTGGTGGACAATGGCGTTTTCAGTGTAGCCGGAGGTGTAGAGCACCGGCAGCTCGGGCAGACGCTGCCGCGCGAGCCGCGCCAGCTCCGGCCCGTTCGGGCCGCCGGGCATGATCACGTCGGTGAACAGCAGATCGACTTCCTGTTCGGAAAGCCACTCCAGGGCGTCATTGCCGTTAGCAGCGCTGATCACCCGGTAGCCCAGCTCGCGCAGTTGTCGGGCGGCCTGGTCGCGCACCTCGTCGTCGTCTTCCACGACAAGGACTGTTTCCTGGCGGTTGGTAAACCGCACCGGGCAAGCCGGTGGAAGCGGCTCCTGCCGCTCACGGTCCGCCCGGGGCAGGTAGAGTTTTACCGTGGTGCCTTCACCCGGCTCGGAGTAAATTTTGATATGGCCGCGGGACTGCTTAACGAAACCGTACACCATGCTCAAACCCAGGCCGGTGCCCTTGCCCTTGGGCTTGGTGGTGAAAAAGGGGTCGAATACCTGTTTCAGTGTGGTCTCCGGGATGCCGGCACCGGTATCCGAGACCACCACCTGAACGTAGTCGCCGGCAACCACTTCGGAATGGCGGTTGGCGTAATCCTGGTCCAGGCTGACGTTGGCGGTTTCAAGAACGATGCAGCCTCCGCCGTCCATGGCGTCGCGGGCGTTGAGGCATAAATTGAGAATCGCCGACTCCAGCTGCCCCGGATCAATGAACGCCGGCCAGGGCGTCGGGCAAGGCACGATATCGATCTCCAGATGTTCGTGCAGCGAGGGGCGAAGAAGGGGGGTAAGGCCGTAAATCAGTTCGTTGACGTCGACGATCTGCGGGGCCAGTGGCTGGCGCCGGGCGAAAGCCAGCAGCCGGCGCGTCAGCTCCGCCGCCCGTTCCGCCGCGCCGCGGATCAAGCCCGCGGAAGCCCGTAATGGCGAGGCCTCTTCCAGTTGCTCTTCGAGTAACTCGGAATTACCCAGAATCACCGTTAACAGGTTGTTGAAATCATGGGCGACGCCGCCGGTCAGCTGACCGATGGCTTCCAACCGCTGCGACTGCTGGAGCTGCTCCTCCAGCGCCAGATGTTCGGTGATGTCGGTGTTGATGGCCAGGATGGCGTCCGGCTGGCCGTGGTCGTCGGCGACCAGGCTCCAGCGCGCGTCTGAGATCACGGTTTTGCCGTTCACGCCGTGGCTGGCCAGGCGGCCGGCCCATTGGCCGCTGAGCAGCAGCTCCCGGGTGGCGGCTTTCAGGACATCCGGGTCCTCGCCGAGCACCTCATCAATGCGCTGTCCCAGGGCCTGGCTCTGGCGCCAGCCGTAGATGCCCTCGGCGGCCTGGTTCCAATAGGTAATACGGCGATCCAGATCGAGCACCATGATGGCGTCGCGGGATTTATCCAGCAGGGCGGCCTGTCGGGCCAGATTGGTGAGGAAGTGGCGGCGCTCGGTGACATCGCTCATACCGCCCACCATACGCAGGGCGTCGCCGTTTTCATCGCGGATTACGTAGCCGCGATCCGACACATAGGCCACGCTGCCGTTCTTGCGTATGAAGCGGTACTCCGCTTCCCATTTCTGCTGCTGGCTGTAAATGACCCTTTCAATATCGGTGAGCACGCGCTTTTTGTCGTCCGGATGAATGCGCGTGGTCCAGGAACGGCTGTCCCGTTCCAGGTCTTCGGCACTGTAGCCGAACAGGGTTTCCATGCCTTCGCTCCACCACAACCGGTCAGTGGACGTGTTCCAGTCCCAGATCGCATCGGCGGTGGCGCGGGCGGCGGCCTCAAAGCGGATTTTTTCTTCGCGTAAAGCATTGGCGGCATTGCGCTGTTCGCTGATGTCCTGGAAGGCGCCATCGACGCGGACGACTTTGCCCACCTCATCAAACACGGGTTCGCCCAGAGCGCGTACCCAGAATGGCTGTCCGGTGGCGGTGACGACCCTTAGTTCTTCGTCGTAGGGCTGCCCCCGCTTGACGCAGGCGGCGAACAGGGACTGTACCTTGGGTTGGTCCTCCGGGGCATAGAAACTGAGCGAATCCTCCAGGGCCATGCGTGTGTCGTTGCCAAGGTCATGCAGAGCGAGAATTTCCGGTGACATGGAAACCTGCCCGGAGCCCACATCCACGCTCCAGGCGCCGACCCGAGCCAGCCTCCCGGCGATGCCGGTGAGTCGCTGGGTGTGTTGCAGTTGCATTTCAAAGGTCTTGAGCTCAGTAATGTCCTGAACCGTGCCCTGCAGATACATCGGCCGACCGTGATTGTCCTTATGCAATTCTCCACGCTCATGCAAGTGGCGTTGTCCACCTTGGGGTAAATTGATGCGGTACTGAATATCCAAAGGGGTGTGGCCGGCGAGGGCATCTTTGCGGTAGTCGAGCAGGCGGCGCCGGTCGTCGTTGTGCACGCATTGCAGAAAACGCTCGAAGCGGCCGTCCAAGTCTTTCGGGGACAGGTCGAAGATGCGGAAGGTCTGCTCCGACCACTTGAGAGTCTGACTATCCAGATGGAAGGTCCAACTGCCGATCCGGCCGATGCGTTGCGACTCCTCCAAATGAGCGGCGCGACGTTCGGCCTTATGGAGGGCGCGGTTCCGTTCGTCGACGGCGTCCTGTAGCCGCTGATTCTGTCGGCGGAGCTCCAAATGCATCATCACCTGGTCTGCCAGCAGCGCCAGATAGTTCGCCTCGGCCTCGCTCAGATGCCGGGGCCGGTGATCCATGACACAGAGTGTGCCGAGGGCCTGACCGTCCGGGGCGACCAACGGGGCGCCGGCGTAGAAGCGGATGCCGTTGGGGTCGGTGACCACCGGGTTATCGGCGAAGCGGTGGTCGAGCCGGGTATCCGGGATGATCAGAGGGCCGGTGCCGCGAATGGTGTGGTCGCAGAGCGCGATGTCGCGTTCGGTTTCCCGGATATCAAGCCCGACGGACGCCTTGAACCACTGGCGGTGACGGTCCACCAGGGTGACGGTGGAGATCGGGCACTCGCAGAGCGCCGCCGCGCGCTGCACGATGTCGTCGTATTCGTGTTCCGGGGCGCTGTCCAGAATATTGTAGCTGGCCAGGCTTTCCAGCCGGGCCCGCTCCGTCTCTGACATCCCCTTGTCCTGCATCAGGGTCCCCCTCCCCGCATGGCGCGGCGCGGTAATACGGCGCGCCGTATACATACTATCTATCGCCTTTTTTTGAATATGCCATAGCCGCCAACACGGCGCCATCCAACGCATTTCTCGGCGGAAGGGCGGAAAACTTGAGTGCCGCGGGCCCGTTCACCAATCGTTCACAATAACGCCACAACGTTTCACGGTAATAAGTTGTACAAACGTACCAATAAAACAAGAACAGGAAGGTGCTATGACCGTGAAAGGCGTGCGTCGGGTGTCGACGTATTGGTTGCTGCTGCTTTTGGCTCTCGGCCTTACCGCTTGTGGGGGCGGTTCGTCCTCGTCGGACGACCGGCAGGCGAATAACCCGCCGGCGCCCTCCGAGCCGGAACCGGAGCCGGAGCCGCCCACCGAACCCGAACCGGAACCCGAACCCCAGGCCCTCAACCGCTTTCAGTTCGCCAATGGCTGCTACCACCTGTACGCCGACGGGCGCTACCTTAGTGGTTTGGACGGGCGCTACGGTGTGACCCTGGACCCCGGTCGGGCGGCGTCGTTTTATATGAAGCCCACGGCACTGGGTTCCTATCTGCTGCTGTCCGATTACCGCCGCGATCCCGGCCAGGCCGGCGACAAGGAGCTGCTGGGTATCTCCGACCCGGCCGGCGAGCTGCTCGACGGCGGCGGTCGCTTGATCGCGGAAGTCAGCTACCTGGTCGCCGGCCTGGGCGACACCCTGAACCTGGTATTGGATCCGGTGGCGCCCTTGGGGGGCGTGCTGCGGGAACTGGGCGAGAGCCTGGAGGTGGCGGGCACGCGCCTCGGCGACCGTACCCCGCGGCCCACGCTGGGCAAGGTGGACCAGGCCAGTGATCTGGCGGTGTGGAATCTCAACCGCAGCGAAGGCGAGACCTTCACGGTGGCCTCCGACGCCACCGGGCTGTTGCTCACCGTGGGCGAGGACGCGCTGACTCTGGCCTCACCGTCGCTGGAGAGCGAAGCCAACCGTTTCCACCTGCTCCCCGCGCAGGGTTGTGACGCCTATCCGGAAGCGGAGCTCAACGCCACCGTGGCCGAGCAAGGCCCGGCCAACTATCTGCGCGAGGTGCCCCGTTTCCAGAACGTGGAAGGGCTGGACGACGATGACGTGTTCGGCTTCGTCGACGCGCACAGCCATATTTCCGCCTATGAGTTCATCGGCGGCCGGGTGAATTACGGCGACCCTTTCCATCCCTTCGGTGTCGATCATGCCCTGGACGACTGCGCCGTCAATCATGGCCCCCAGGGACTCACCGGTCTGGTGGAGCAGGTCACCAGCAGTCCCGGGCCCCACGCCACCGAAGGCTGGCCGGGCTATGAGTTCTGGCCGCGTCACAACTCGCTGCAGCATCACCAGAGTTACTACCGCTGGATCGAGCGGGCCCATCTCGCCGGTCTGAAAATCCTGGTCAACCATCTGGTGCACAACCAGGTGCTGTGTCAGCTCAACCCCCAGAAGCAGAACGATTGCGACACCATGGCGGCGATCGAAATGCAGGCCGAGCAGATGCACGCCATGCAGGACTATATTGACGCCCAGCACGGCGGCCCCGGCGAGGGCTGGTTCCGCATCGTCACCGATCCGGCCCAGGCCCGGGACGTGATAGGCGAGGGCAAGATGGCGGTGATCCTCGGCGTGGAGGCCTCCAAGGTGCTCAATTGCGGCGAGTTCCTGGGCGCGCCGGAATGCACCCGCGAGCAGATCGTCGAGCGGCTCGACCGTCTCTATGCCATGGACGTGCGCAGCCTGTTCCCGGTGCACAAATTCGACAACGCCTTCGGCGGCCATTTGCCGGATTTGTCTTCGGGCATCGGCATCGGTCCGGTGCTCTACGCGGGGAACATTCTGGAAACCGGCCACACCATCGAATTCGAAACCTGCGCCCACGACCACGGCGACGACGCGCCGCCGGCATCGTCCCTGCCGGACCCCCTGGCGCCGCTGGGCCTCATCGACCAGCTGCTGTTCCAGCTCGACTACGTCGGCGACCGCTTCCCGGCCACGCCGGAGCAATTGGCGGAATACGACCCGCGCCGGGGCACCGATCATCTTTGCAACAGCCGTGGCCTGTCCGACCTGGGCTTCTTCCTGATCGAAGAATTGATGAAGCGCCGCATGATGATCGAAACCGATCACATCAGCCGCAAGGCGGCGGAACAGATTCTCGAACTGACCGGGCGGCGCGGTTACCCGGTGATCAACAGCCACGGCTCCTGGGGCGGCACCGAAGCGCTGCGCGACCGCGTCGCGTCACAGGGCGGCGTGGCCGCGTCGTTCGGCAGCGTGCGCGGCGCCTGGGTGGACGAACTGACCCGCGACGGCCAGCGCCCCCGTGACGAGGCGCTCAAGGTGGGGCCGTTCGGCGGCGCCGGCTTTGCCTCGGACGTCAACGGCATCGCACAGCTGGCGAGCAACCCGGGCACCGAGGACCAGCACGACGACCTGTATCCGTTCCAATCCGTGGACGGCCGTGTGCGCTTCGACGTGCAGCGCACCGGTGACCACGAATTCAGCCTCTACGAGGGCAGGGGCGTGGCGCACTACGGCCTCTATGCGGATCAGATCGCCGACATGATCGCCAACAGCGACCGCCCCCGGGAGCAGATCGAAGACGCGGTGAACCAGCTGTTCACCTCCGCGGAAGCCTATTTGCGCATGTGGGAAAGACTGGAGCAGGCCCCGCGATGAACGGGGCGGCCAACACCAACAGGGGAACGACCATGAACGGCAAAACATCCTGGCTATCGCTACTGACGTTGATGCTGGGGCTGACACTGGCCGGCTGCGGCGGTGACTCTGGCAGCGACGGCGGCGCCACGTCGTCACCGACGCCGAACCAGCCCGAGGAAGAAGAACCGGACCGCTTCACCGAGGGCCGGACTTTTCTGATCGAGCCCGGCGAAGGGGCCACCGAGGACATGGTCAACGCCATGATCCAGCTGCGCCCCCGGGACACCCTGGAATTCGCCTGCGGCTATTTCGATCTGGATCAGGGCCTGCTGATCCAGGCCACCGAGGACGTGCTGATCAAGGGCTGCGGCAAGGACGAAACCGTGCTGTCGTTCCGCGACAGCGCCAACGTCACCGGCCTGGAAGCGCTCAACGTGCGCGGCATCACCGTGCGTGACCTGACCATCCTCGACTCCCCCGGCGACGCCTTCAAACTCAAGGGCGTCAAATGGGGCACGCTGAGCAACGTGCGCGCGATCTGGTCCGGTGGCGGCGGGCCGATCACCGAGGACAATTATCCGCAGCGCCTTAACGTGGCCTGCACCGCGCCGCCGTTCAACGAAGGCGACCCGGCCCCGGACTATGTGCCCAGCTCCGACAGCGGCCGTTACGGCATCTACCCGGTGGAGTCGGAGAACATCCTGGTGGAGGAGTCGGAATCCGTGGGCGCCTCCGACGCCGGCATCTATGTGGGCCAGACCAACACCGCCATCATCCGCGACAGCCGCGCGGTGTATAACGTCATGGGCTTCGAGATCGAAAACGTCCAGGGCGGTGAATACGACTCCAACCTGGCGGAGTGCAACACCGGCGGCTTCCTGATCTACGATCTGGAAAACATCACCCAGTACGGCGACACCTCGGTGATGCTCAACAACACCGCCCGCAACAACAACACCTATAACTTCGCCCACAGCGGTCTGGTATCGGTGGTGCCGCGCGGCGTCGGCTTTATCACCCTGGGTTACGACAACATCGAAGTGGTGGATAATGTTTTCGAGGACCACAGCACCGCCGCGGTGCTCTATATCAGCTATGAACTGATCGACGGCCCCGGCGGCACCGCCGACAAAAAACTCGACCCCTACACCGAAGGGCTGCACATCCACGACAACGTGATGCGCAATTCCGGCTACGACCTGCCGCCGCCGGATCTGGAGAAGACCCTCAACGGGGAAATCGAAAGCGTGCTGCCGACCTTGATCGGCCTGAAGAACCTGCCCACCATCAACGACCCGGCGCAGTTGCTCTCCAGCCTGCAGAACCTGGCCAACCTGGGTAAGGGCGCGCACATCATCTGGGACGGCCTGCGTGACGAGCTGGACGAGGACTGCCCCTACCCGGTGGACGCCCAGGGCAACCCGGTACCCCAGGATGAGCACGGCAAGCCGCTGCACACCAACCAGCATCCCAACCCGTCCTGCCACTACAACGCCTACAAGTTCGACGACCAGGGCAACCGCAAGCTGCCGCGCTGGGGTTCCTGTATCCATGACAACGAACTGTCCGACGACAGCGCGCCCTACCTGAATTTCCACGGCACCGACGGCCTGGAACTGGTGATCGGCCTGGTCGACCAGGACCTGTCCATCCTCACCCCCGGCGGCCTGCTGGATATCGTCGGCGGCCTGCTCAACTTCCCGTCGGACACCAACCTGTCCGACCACGACTGCCAGGCCCGTTTCGGCAGCGTGTTGCCGTCCCTGCCGAGGGTGGAGATTCCGCCGTTCGAACCCAGCGGCGACTTCGACCCGGCCGCCTCCGAGGAATACATCGCGCATCTCTGCGAGGCGGAAGTGGAAGAGGGCGAGATCAACCGCGCGGCCTTCGAGGTGGATTGCCCGCTGTTGTCCCAGTACAACCTGTTCGCCGAAGCGGACGACCCGCGCAGCCTGCCCCACGAAGGCGGCGTGCCCTACGTGCTCAACAGCAAACTGTTCTCCGACCACGCCACCAAGTACCGGGTGCTGTTCGTGCCCCCGGGCGAACAGGCGGTTTACCGCGACGGGCAGGGCGGCAACAACGTGAACGGCACCATCGACTTCCCGGTGGGCACGGTGATCGCCAAGACCTTCGCCTTCACCGACGAAGCCAACAACAGCGAAGCGCTGGTGGAAACCCGGCTGCTGATCAAAAGAGTGAGCCAGAGCGGCAAGGCGTTCTGGGCCGGGCTGCCCTACATCTGGGAACAGAACGACCAGGGTGAACCGGTGGCGGTGCTGACCCCCGGCGGCGGCAGCCGCGCGGCGAGCTGGCACTTCCGCGACGCCGATACCGGCACCTTGATCACCGGGTCCACCGACAGCTATTCGGTGCCCAACGCCAACCAGTGCATCACCTGCCACGGCAACGACGACCGGCCCGCCGGCAGCGCGCCGATCGGCCCCAAGCCGCGCAACCTGAACCGCGCCTACCAGCCGGAAAGCAGCTTCATGGGCACCGCCGGTCAGGCCGGTTTCCCGCGCGTTAACCAGCTGCAGTACTGGGTCGATCAGGGCCTGCTGGCCGGCGCCCCGGAGTTGGAACTGGACGGGCAGGGCGTGGCCACCAACGTGGAGCGGCTGCCGCGCTGGAACGTGCCCGGCGACGGCGGCGACACCGCCAACTCACCGGCGGACATTGAGCACCGCCTGCGCGCCTATCTGGAAGTGAACTGCCAGCATTGCCACAACGACAAGGGCGCCGCGTCCAACACCGGGTATTACCTGGACGTGTTCCGCGACGTGGACGCGGGTTACGGCATCTGTAAGAAGCCCACCGCCACCGGCGGCGGGTCCTGCGGCCGCCAGCACGTAGTGGTGCCGGGCAGCAGCGACGATTCCATCGTCTCCTGCCGCATGGAAGCGGAAAACGACCCGCAACGGATGATGCCGCCGATCGCGCGCAGCGTCGCCCACGACGGCGCCACCGCCCTGATGCGGCAGTGGATCAACACCGTGGTGGACGGTGATTACGACAACGCCGACGGCTGCAACTAAGTGTGGGAGCTTGCCTGCAAGCGAAAGGCCGGCCAGGCCGGCCGGCGGGATTCCAGAGACGTTGTTGGTGCTGACGTTGGAGATGTCTCTGGGATCCTGCCGGGAGCTTCGCTCCCTTTCGCGGGCGAGGCCCGCTCGCACAAACCCGGCTCCGTAGAAAGGTTCGCGAAAACTTTTTGCTTTTTCTAAAGAAATGAGAGCTCTGGCCGATACTTTTTCCGGTTTTTATTCTTTTTCGAGGTTTGGTTTTCAGAGCTAAAATATTGATTTAAAACAACAAAAAGTCACTTTGTCGTCTTTCCTTCATGGTTTGCGGCTAGCCTTTCCAGCCATTGTTCATGAGCTGGGGGAAAGCCAATGAATCGGCTTAACAACATGACGGTGAAGACGAGTTGGAGCCTGGTGCTGCTGGCGTTCAGTGTGATTATTCTGCTGATCGGCGGGCTGAGCATTTACACCAGCCACCAGAGCCGGCAATCGTTCGAGACGTTGAATCAGACCCATGTGGAGCGGGCGGGCGCCTTGCAGCGTACCTATATCAACCTGCTGCAGGCGCAGGTGGCCATGGACCGCGCCGCCGAGCTGGTGCGGGTGCCGTCCTTTGATGAACCCGGGCCGGTGCTGGATCAGGCGGCGGCGTTCATCGAACAGGCACAGCGGCATTTTGAAAACTTCCTGGCGATGACCGGCGAAGGCGCGGCGATGCAGGCCGTGGTGCCGCTGTCCGACGCCTTGGACCGGCTCACGGACGTGGGCCTGCGGCTGCAACTGGTGCTGCTCCGTGAGGGCGACTTCGCCGGCTACCGCTCCGGGCGCTCGCGGCTCAACGGCATGAGCCAGGATTTTATCAACGCCGCGGACGCTTTTCTGGCCGATTCACGGGCCGCCGCCAATGCGCTGGTGTCGCGTTTCGACCGCCGCGTGCAACGGCTGGACGCCGCCATGGTGGCGGCGGTGCTCGCCGCCCTGCTGATGGTCGCGGCGGTGTTGTGGGGGGTCACGGTGAACGTGATCCGGCCCCTGCGCAACGTGATCGGGCACCTGGACCGCATCGCCGACGGCGACCTGTCCGAGGCGATTCAGCCACGCGGCAACAACGATATCGGGCGCCTCTACGCCGGCCTGGCGCGCATGCAGGGCAGCCTGGCCGCCATCGTCGGGCAGGTACGCAACAGCAGCGAACGGATTCAGGACGCGGCGGTGGAAACCACACGGGGCAACACCGATCTTTCCACCCGCTTTGAACAACTGTCCGCGTCGCTGGTGGAAACCTCCGCCAGCATGGAACAGCTCACCGCCACCGTGAAAGACAACGACGAGCACGCTGACCAGGCCCACCGGCTGGCCGGCGATGCCGGCGGCGTGGCGGCCCGCGGCGGCGACGCGGTGGCACGGGTGGTGGACACCATGGGGCTGATCGAAACGCGCTCCCAGCGCATTGAGCAGATTGTCGGGTCCATCGAAGGGATCGCCTTTCAGACCAATATTCTGGCGCTGAACGCCTCGGTGGAGGCGGCGCGGGCCGGCGAGCACGGCAGCGGCTTCGCCGTGGTGGCCGAGGAGGTGCGGCTGCTGGCGCAGAACAGCGACCGGCTGGCCAAGGAAATCCGCACGCTGATCGTCGACTCCAGCGCCGAGGTGGCGCGCGGCTCGGAGCAGGCCGCCCAGGCCGGCGACACCATGGCCGAGATCGTCGCCGCGGTGGAGCGGGTATCGGCGATCATGGCGCGCATCAGCGGCGCCTCCGCCGAGCAGACCCGGGGCATCGAGCAGATCGGCCTGGCGGTGTCGCAGATGGACCGGGTCACCCAGCAGAACGTCACCCTGGTGGCCGCCGCCGCGGAGCGCGCGGAGACCCTGGAGAGTCAGGCCGGCTTGTTGATGCGCGAAGTCAGGGAGTTTCGATTAACTCACCAATAAGGTCTTCGGTCTGGCCCCAGCCGAGACAGGCGTCGGTGATCGACACGCCGTAGCGCAGCGGGTGGGCCAGCGGCTGGCTGCCGTCGTGCAGGTGGCTTTCCAGCATCACGCCGGCGATGGCGCGCTCGCCGTCGCGGCGCTGCTGGATCAGGTCGCGGGCCACCAGCGGCTGGCGGCGCGGGTCCTTGCCGCTGTTGGCGTGGCTGCAGTCCACCATCAGGCGGGGGTTGAGCCCGGCCTGCGCCAGTTCCTCGCGCGCCGCCTGGATTTGCTCGGCGTGGTAGTTGGGGCCGCCCCGGCCGCCGCGCAACACCAGGTGGGTGTCCGGGTTGCCGGCGGTTTCCAGCAGCGCCGGGTGGCCCTCGTCATCGACGCCCAGATGGGCGTGCGGGTGGGCGGCCGCCTGCATGGCGTCCCGGGCCACCGCGATGCCGCCGTCGGTGCCGTTCTTGAAGCCCACCGGCAACGACAGGCCGCTGACCAGCTCCCGGTGGATCTGCGATTCGGTGGTTCGGGCACCGATCGCCGCCCAGCTGAGAAGGTCTTCCAGGTAGCTCGCCGCCACCGGGCTGAGCAGCTCGCTGGCCAGGGGCAGGCCCAGGCCGGCCAGATCACGCAGCAGCTCCCGGCACAGACGCAGGCCCTCCGCCAGATCCTGGCGGCCGTCCAGGTGCGGGTCGTAGAGCAGCCCTTTCCAGCCCACCGTGGTGCGCGGCTTCTCCACGTAGGCGCGCATCACCAGCAGGGCACGGTCGCTGACCCGGTCGGCGAGGGCGGCGAGCCGCCGGCCGTATTCCAGCGCCGCCTCCGGGTCGTGCAGCGAGCACGGGCCGGTGACGATCAGCAGGCGATCGTCCTCGCCGTTGAGGATGTCGCGCACCGCCTGACGCTGGGCGGCGATGCGCGTGCCCAGGGCGGCGTCCACGGGCAGCGTCTGGCGTAGCTGCCGGGCGCTGGGCAGACGGCGGCTCACGGTCCCCGACGCGGGTGTCGAAGAGTCGTCGGCGGTGACGGCGGCAAGACTGGCGTTCATAGCAACTTCCTTAATTTTGATCATCCTGAAACGAAAAAACCCCGGCGGGACGACCAGCCGGGGTTTCAGGATTCTACGGCAGGCGTCCCGAAGCGGGCGCCTGACCGGGATAGAGGTCAGACGCGCGCGCGGCTAAACCAATATCCGTAGAAATAGCAGGCAGCAGCCAGCGCCACCGCGGAAGCGGTGTTCACAAGCATCAGGTTGTCGAGCAGTGCTGCGGCCATGGAATCTCCAAAATCGATGCTTGAAGCCTAACGGCCTTTCGCGTTCAGCGCAATGGGGGCGCCCCGGCGGCCGTGTTACCATGCGCGGTTAACAGCTGCTCATGAATCTTAGCTTGGGAGAACAACATGCAAGACGTGGTCATTGTCGCCGCCACCCGCACCGCCATCGGCCGCTTCCAGGGCGGGCTCGCGGACGTCCCCGCCACCAAACTCGGTGAAGCGGTGGTGCGCCGCCTGCTGGCGGACACCGGCGTGGAGCCGGGCGCGGTCAGCGAAGTGATCCTCGGCCAGGTGCTCACCGCCGGCGCCGGCCAGAACACCGCCCGGCAGACCTCGATCTTCGCCGGCCTGCCCGACGAAGTGCCGGCCATGACCATCAACAAGGTGTGCGGCTCCGGCCTGAAAGCGGTGCACCTGGGCAGCCAGGCGATCCGCTGCGGCGAGGCCGACGTGGTGATCGCCGGCGGTCAGGAGAGCATGAGTCTGGCCCCCTATGTGCTGCCCAAGGCGCGCACCGGCCTGCGCATGGGCCACGCCACCCTGGTGGATTCGATGATTCAGGACGGCCTGTGGGACGCCTTCAACGACTTCCATATGGGCATCACCGCCGAGAACCTGGCGCAGAAATACAGCCTCAGCCGGGAAGCCCAGGACGCCTTCGCGGCCGCTTCCCACCGGAAGGCGGCGGCCGCCATCAACGAAGGCCGCTTCAAGAATGAGATCACCCCGGTGGAAGTGCCGCAGCGCAAAGGCGACCCGAAAATCGTCGACACCGACGAGCAGCCGCGCGGCGACACCACCGCCGAGTCCCTGAGTGGCCTGCGCGCCGCCTTCAAAAAGGACGGCACCGTCACCGCCGGCAACGCCTCGGCGCTGAACGACGGCGCCGCCGCCGTGATGTTGATGAGCGAAGCGCGCGCCAACCAGCTGGGCCTGCCGATCCTCGCCCGTCTGGCCGGCCAGGCCAGCGCCGGCGTGGATCCGGCGATCATGGGCATCGGCCCGGTGTCCGCCACCCGCCGCTGCCTGGAGCGCGCCGGCTGGTCCCTGGATCAGGTGGACCTGATCGAAGCCAATGAAGCCTTCGCCGCCCAGTCCCTGGCGGTGGGCAAGGACCTGGAGTGGGACCAGGACAAGGTCAACGTCAACGGCGGCGCCATCGCCCTGGGCCACCCGATCGGCGCGTCCGGCTGCCGGGTGCTGGTAACGCTGCTCCACGAAATGCAGCGCCGCGACGTGAAGAAGGGCCTGGCGACCCTGTGCATCGGTGGCGGTCAGGGCGTCGCCCTGGCGGTGGAACGTTGAGGGCGCGCTGATGACCGATACTCTGACCCTGACCCGCCCGGACGACTGGCACCTGCACTTCCGCGACGGCGCCATGCTGGAGGAAACCGTGCCCGCCACCGCGCGGGTGTTCCGCCGCGCCATCGTGATGCCCAACCTGACGCCGCCGGTGACCAGAGTGGCGCTGGCCGAGGCCTACCGCGAGCGCATCCTGGCGGCGATTCCGGCGGGCGTGGATTTCGAGCCGCTGATGGTGCTTTATCTGACCGACGAAACCCCGGTGGAGGAGATCGAACGGGCGGCGCAAAGCCCGTTTGTGCATGCCTTCAAGCTGTACCCGGCCGGGGCCACCACCAACTCGGACAGCGGCGTCACCAACCCGGCGCGCATTCACCATCTCTACGAGGCACTGGAAAAGCACGATCTGCCGTTCCTGGTGCACGGCGAGGTGACCGAGCCGGAAATCGACATCTTCGACCGCGAGCGGGTGTTCATCGACCGCTACCTGAACGACATTCGGGAACGGTTCCCGGCGCTGCGTATCGTGTTCGAGCACGTCACCACCTCGGAAGGCGTGGACTTCGTGCGCGAGGGCGGCGACCTGACCGCCGCCACTGTCACCCCCCAGCACCTGTTGATGAACCGCAACGACCTGCTGGTCGGCGGCGTGCGCCCGCACAACTACTGCCTGCCGGTCCTCAAGCGGCGCACCCACCAGCAGGCGATTCAGCAGGCGGTGCTGGAAGGGCATCCGCGCTTTTTCCTGGGCACCGACTCCGCCCCCCACGCCCGCGACAAGAAGGAAGCGGCGTGCGGCTGCGCGGGTTGCTACTCGGCCCGGGCGGCGCTGCCTTTGTACGCGTCCTTTCTCGACCGCCACGGAGCGCTCGACAAGCTGGAAGGCTTCGCCAGCCATTTCGGCGCCGACTTCTACCGGCTGCCGCGCAACCCTGACACCGTGACCCTGGAGCGGCGCGACTGGGCCGTGCCGGAGACGGTCACCGCCGCCGGTGAAGACATGGTGCCGTTCATGGCCGGTCAGGCGCTGCCCTGGGCGATCCGCGAAAGCCAATGACGGCGCCGATCCCGCTGGTGGTGCTGACCGGGTTTCTCGGCAGTGGCAAGACCACCCTGCTTAACCGCTGGCTCGACCAGCGCGGCGACCTGGCGGTGGTGATTAACGAGCTGGGCGAGATCGGCATCGACAAGGATCTGGCCCGGCGCGTGGGCGCGCCGATCAGCCTGTTGGCCGGCGGTTGTGTCTGCTGTGCCGTGCAGGGCACCCTGCGCACCACCTTGCGCAATCTCTACATGGCCCGGGCCGGCGGCGATCTGCCGCCGTTTTCGGCGGTGCTGTTGGAGACCACCGGCGCCGCTGATCCGTTCGGCGTGACCGCCGTGCTGGAGCAGGACGCCTGGCTGCGCAAGCGCTTCACGCTGCGCTCGATCCTGACCACGGTGGATACCGTGGCCGGCGAGGCGGCATTGGCCCGCTTCCCGGAGGCCCTGGAGCAGGTCACCGCCGCCGACCAACTGCTGCTGACCAAGACCGACCGGGCGACGGCGGCGCAACGCGGCGCCCTGGTCGACGCGTTGCGCCGTCTTAACCCCCGCGCCGGGGTGGACGACGCGGCCAGCGCCGACGCCGGGCTGCTGGACCGGTATTTCCCCCGCCAGTGCCGGATCACCGGTGCCCTGGCGCCGGCCGGCGCGGTGGCCACCCTGGCGCCACGGCCGGAACGGCGCGGCCACCACCTGCATCCGTCGGGTCTACGCTGGCGCGGGCGGATCGCCTATGATCGCCTGCAGGAGGCGCTGGCGGCACTGCGTGCCGAGGCCGGCGACGAACTGGTGCGCCTGAAGGGCCTGGTGGCCATTGATAAGCTGGACGGGCCTTTGCTGATCCAGGCGGTGGCCGGCCAGGCGGTGGAGGTGGCGCCGTTGCCGGCCTGGCCCGGCGGCGACCAGGACAGCCGCCTGGTGGTGATCGCCGCCGGCGAGGACGCCGGCACCCCGACGCGCTGGCTGGAGCATTGGCGTATTTATCTCGGGCTCGCGGACGTGGCCAGTGCCTGAGCCCGGTTGCCATGGAATGGAAACGAGGAAGGATCATGCGTCTGTTTATCGCTGTCATGGTGTTGAGTCTCGCCGTCACCGGTGCCGCCGCCGAGGGCGACCGTGCCGCCGGTGACCTGGAAATCGCCCGCAAGGGCCAGGCGCTGATCGCGCGCCTGACGTTGCCCGCCGACCAAGTGGTGGGCTTCAGCCACCGGCCGGAGAGCGACGAAGAAAAAATCGCGGTCACCGAGGCGCTGGCGCGGCTCGGCAAAGCCGACAATGTGCTGGTGCCGGCGGCGGAAGCCGGCTGCACGGTGACCCGGGAGGAGGCGACCACCACCCTGATGCCGCCGGCCACCCCGGACCCTGCCGAATTCCAGGCGCGTTACGCCTGGCGCTGCGAAAGCCCGGACGGGCTGGTGGCGGCGGACGTGCCGCTGCTGGAATTTCTCAACGGCGTCGCCCTGGACGCGTTGGTGGTGAATGGCGAGCACCGTTTCGAGCGCCGTATCGCGCCCCCCGAAACACGCTTGCCGCTGCTGGCGGACTGATTCGACGCCCGCAAGGAGCCGATATGGGCTATTGGTATTTAGTGGTGGCGATCCTCAGTGAGGTGGTCGCCACTTCCGCCTTGAACGCCTCCCAGGGGTTCACACGTCTTTGGCCGTCCATGGTTACGGTGGTGGGCTATTGTTTGGCGTTTTATTTTCTGTCGCTGACCTTGCGCACCGTGCCCATGGGCATCGCCTATGCGGTGTGGGCCGGCGCCGGCATCGTCTTGATCGCGATTTCCGGCGCCATCTTTTTCAAACAGTTACCCGACCTGCCCGCGGTCTTGGGTATGCTGTTCATTATTGTCGGCGTGGTGCTGGTCAGCGCCGTGTCGCGCACCGCCGGCCATTGAAAACGTACCGATAAGGAGAACGCCGTGCCCGAGCAAATGGACGATGCCCTGAAAGCGGCCGACAGGATCATCGAACTCACCGGTGGTGAGATACGGCTGGGGCTGCCGCTGGGGTTGGGCAAGCCGAACCGTCTGGTCAATGCGCTCTATCAGCGGGCCACGGAAAACCCGGACGTCCGGCTGGACATCTATACCGCTTTGTCACTGGGCCGGCCCGGCGCCGGCAGCGATTTGGAAAAGCGTTTTCTGGAGCCCTTCGCGGAGCGGGTGTTCGGTGACTATGAAGAGCTGGACTACCTGAAGGCCGCCAAGAAAGATCAGCTGCCCGACAACATCCGGGTGTTCGAGTTTTTCTTTCAGCCGGGCAGCATGCTGGGCAGCAACAGCGCGCAACGCCATTACATCAGCGTCAACTACACCCACGCCGCCCGTGACCTGAACGCGCGCGGCGTGAACGTGGTGGCGCAATTGCTGGCGTGCCGTCCGGGGGCCGATGGCGAGAACGGCAACGATTACAGTTTCTCCTGCAACCCGGAAGTGACGTTGGAACTGTTGCCCATGCTCAAGGCCCGCCGCGACGCCGGTGAAACCATCGTCACCGTGGGGCAGGTGCACCGCGATCTGCCGTTCATGGAAAACGACGCGCGGGTGGGCGAGTGGCTCACCGACATGGACATCCTGCTGGATGATCCCCAGGGCCATACCCGGCTGTTCAGCACGCCCAATATGCCGGTCAATCTGCAGGACCATTTCGTCGGCCTGCACGCCAGCTCCCTGGTACGCGACGGCGGCACGCTGCAGATCGGCATCGGCGCCCTGGGCGACGCCCTGGTGCATCACACCCTGCGCCGCGAGCAGCACAACGACAACTACCGCGCCCTGCTGAAAGCACTGGACCTGCCCGACGAACACCGGGCGCTGATCGAGCGCGAAGGCGGCACCGGCCGTTTCGACCAGGGCCTCTACGGCTGCAGCGAGATGATGACCCACGGTCTGCTGCGCTTGATCGACGAGGGCATCATCCGCCGTCCGGTGTACGACTGGTCGGCGCTGCAGCGCCACGTTCTGGCGCACCCGCAGGCGCGGCCGGATCTGACGCTGCTGGACGCGCTGCGTCAGGACGGCGGCGTATCGTCACCGATGACGCCGGAACAGCTCGCCCGGCTGACCCGCTTCGGCGTGCTGCGCGCCGGGGTGGTGGTGGAAGCCAGCCACCTGCGGCTGCCCAACGACGACAGCGTGCCCAACGACCTGGACCACCCGGATACCCGGGAAGCGCTGGAAGGCCTGTTCGGTGACCGTTTGAACGGCGGCATCATTATGCACGGCGGCTTTTTCCTCGGCCCGGAAGCCTTCTATCAGCGGCTGCGGGAACTGGACGACGACACCCGGGCGGCGATCAATATGACCCGGGTGAACCTGATCAACGATCTTTACGGCGGTGAGTCGCTGCGCCTTCTGCAACGCCGCGACGCGCGTTTCGTCAACACGGCGTTCACCGCCACGCTGCTGGGCGCGGCGGTCTCCGATCAGCTTGAGGACGGTCGGGTGCTCAGCGGCGTCGGCGGCCAGTACAACTTCGTCAGCCAGGCCCATGAACTGCCCGGTGCGCGCTCCATTCTGATGACCCGGGCGTGGCGCGAGCGCGGCGGCGAGGCGGCGTCCAATGTGCTGTTCTCCTACGCGCACAACACCATTCCCCGCCATCTGCGCGATATGGTGATCACCGAGTACGGGGTCGCGGACCTGCGCGGCAAGACCGATGAGGAAGTGGTCATGGCCATGCTCAACGTGGCCGACAGCCGCTTCCAGGTGGAACTGATGGAACAGGCCCAGGAGGCCGGCAAACTGCGCCGGGACTACAGCATTCCGGAGCGCTTCCGGCACAACAATCCGGAATTTCTACGCCGGGTGGCGGAGACCGGCGGCGAAGGCTCTTTCGCCACCTTCCCGCTGGGCACCGATTTCGACGAGCGCGAACAGCGCCTGATGAAGGCGCTCACCTGGCTCAAGGAAAAAGTCAGCCAGAAGGACTTCCTGTCCCTGGGCCGCCGCGCGCTGCTCGGCGACCACGACGCGGAACGCTACCAGGCCGAGCTGGCGCGCATGGGGCTGGCGGACACCGACGGCCTGCGCGAGCGCTTGTACCAGCGCTTGCTGCTCACCGCGCTGGACGCCACCGAAGCCTGATGCCGCCGCTTATTCCGGCAGCGGTATCCATTCGGTTTCCCCGGGCACGCCGGGGAACCGCTGGTGGCGCCAGTCGTCCCGGGCTTTCTCGATGCGCTCTTTATCGGACGATACGAAATTCCAGTTGATATAGCGCCGGCCGGGCAGGGCGGCGCCGCCGAACAGCATCAGCCGGGCCGGCTCCTCCAACGCTTCCAGCAACCAGCTGCGTTGGCCGTCCAATGTCATCACATGATGAAGCGGCAGCGGTTCGTCGCCGGCCGTGGGGCTGCCGGAGACCACATAGACGGCGCGCTCCTGATCGCTGGGCGGTAGCGGCAGGGAGCCGCCGGCATCCAGTTGAATATCCACGTACAGCGCGGGTGAGGCGGTGGGCACCGGCGACTGCACGCCGAAAGCCCCGCCGATCAACACCCGCGCCCGCACGCCCCGGCTCTGGTAGAGCGGCAGGCTGTCCTGGGGGTGATGGCTGAAGGCGGGCTCGCCGTTCTCTTTGTCTTCCGGCAACGCCAGCCAGGTCTGGATCCCTTCCACTTCGATGCCGTCCCGGCGCACGTCTTCGGGCACCCGTTCGGAATGCACGATGCCGTGGCCGGCGGTCATCAGATTGATGGCGCCGGGCTCGATCCGTTGCACGGTGCCGAGGCTGTCGCGGTGGTCCATGGCGCCGCTGAACAGATAGGTGACCGTGGCCAGGCCGATATGCGGGTGCGGGCGGACGTCGCCATTGCGGCCGCCGGCCTCGAACGCCGACGGGCCCATATGATCAAAAAAGATAAACGGACCGATGCGCTGCCGGCCGGCGGCGGGTAACAGCCGGCGCACCGGAAAGCCGATGTCGCGGGCATGGGGTTTGAGCAGTTCCATGATGAGGGCCTCGTTCGGCGCTGAGGCTTTCAGTATACGCCGGACAGGGCGCCCCCGCGCCGGTTGTCAGTCGTCCCGTTCGCCGGGTCGGGGTTTGTCGTTGCGCCGCATGTCGCCGCGGCGCGGCCCGGCCAGCACCCGCCAGAACGGAATCCGCCGGGTCACCGAGACCATCTCGTCCACTGAATCGCCGATGCCGGACAGCCGGTCCACGGTGTCGCGCAGCCCCACCAGCTGATCCACATGCTCGGAAATCTTGAACACCACCATGTAGAACTCCAGCAACGCGCGCAGCAGCGTGGCCATGAACAGAAACAGCAGCGGCCCGCCCACGAACAGAAAAAACAGACCGCGCCAGGTGGAGGCCATGAACGCCTCCGCGCACAGGTACACCAGGCCCAGGCCGATGGCGGTCAGCGCCACGCCGTATACCCCCGGAATCACCTGAATGATCATGTATTTGTCGAAGCGGAAATTGAACAGCTCCCGCCAGTATTGCAGCGCCCAGAACAGGCCGCGTCGCAGACGCTCATTGACGGCGTCGCCCTGGGGCGGCTCAGGCTGATGGGGTGCGCCGGCGTCGGCCGGCCCGGTGTCGTTGCTCTCGCGATGGTCGTCTACCATTTGGCGTACTGCTCCTCGACGAAGCCGTGCAGCCCGTGCACGGCCAGGGGCGATTCGCCGGCGACGCGTATCTCGCCGTCGAAGCGCCCGAAAATTTGTTGGAAATTACTGGCGAACAGACCCAGATTGAGCCGCTCGCGGTGGCTGCCCAGCGGCGTGAACCGCAGCGCCACCTGGCCGCACCGGCTGTCCACCCGCCAGGGCCGTGTCAGATCGTCGCGATCATACTCGAACGCGGTGCCGTCCACCTTGATCCGCCGGCCGTCCACCCACACGCAGTTCTCATTGACACTGGTCTCGTTCACCCCGCAGGACAGGTTCAGCCCCAGCCGGCGCCCCTTCACCCGACCCGACAAGCAGGCCCAGTTCCAGAACGTCTCCCGGCGCATATAACCGGCGGAAAAATCATGGTGGCCACCGGCGCCGGTCAACGTGCCCAGATCCAGCGTGTCGCCGTCACGACGCAGTTCCCCGGACACATCCACACCGGCCACCTTGTTGGCGTAGGTCCAGCCGTTGATGCCGGTGCGCGTGCACAGCGACATCGGCTGATACCCGGCCGGCTCATGCAGAGCCGCCTGCAGATTCAACCCCGGCATCGTCACCGTCAGCGACTTCCGGCGCGTGCCGCCCGGCGCCTGGGAGTAGCCCATGGCAATGTTCACCTTGCCCTGCCGGAAACGGCTCTCGCCGTCCACCGGCGAATCACTCAACGTCAGCGCCCGCCCCAGCGGCGAGCGCCAGGTGTGCTCGCTCAACGCCCCGGTCCGGGTGTCGAACACATAGAAAAACGCCATGCCCAGATACGCCGTATCCGCGAACGCGCAGCCGATCAGCAGTTCATCACTGACCACGCCGAAATACTGGAACTGCTTGTAATGAAAGTGCCGCGCCCGCCGGGACGCCCGCTTGCCGAGCGGCGTGCGGTAGTCGTAGTCGCGACCGTTGATGCGAGCCACCGTATCTTCGAAAAGCCCGGTGGTGATATCGCCGTTTTTATTGATCAGTAACCGGTCGGGCTGGTGCTGGGTCATGAAGTGCTCGCGTTGTAGTTGGTCGGTCGCGCTCAGTGATCGGGCCAGCTGTCCGGGGCGGCAAAAGTGAGGCGGCCCGACTCGGTTCCTATCATCACCGGCGACGACAAGGTCTGAACATAGTCGCGCAACACCTCGGCGGCAACAAAGTCAGTCCGGTTGTCGGACAAGGTTTGCTGGTAGTGCCATTGGTCGTGTGGAATAACCACGCCAGGGGTTTCGAGTGACCGCGCGTACAACCAGCTTCCCCGTTGATGGGACGGATTGGTTTCCTTGGGCAGGGCGGTCTCGCGTTCGGTATGAAACAGCCGCCCCCGTGTGAGCAGCATCTTTCGGCTTACACGCCAGCCTTGCTCGGCAAGCAAGGTGGTGACCACAGGGTCGTCACAACGGGCCAGTTGACGGTCATGAAGATGGCGAATTTTAGTGGCTAACTGATCCCGTGGGTCGGCCCCCGGCCAGGCACGTTCCGCCGGCTCGCCGGGCAGGCCCAGGTAGAACTTCAGCGTCAGCTCCCAATGCATCAGGTCGCCGGTGTCCCGGTCCTCGACCAGCATGTCCAACTCGCCGAGGGTTTTGCCATTGACGCGCAGGGGCACGTTGCGGGCCACCAGGCGGTAGCGTTGGCTGTGTTGGAGGAGGGCGGCGACCAGGTTTTCGAAGTGCAGGCCGAGCCGGCGCGGGCGGGGTTGTTCGGCGAGGGTGGCGGCGGCCCGGCGGAGTACGCCGGGTTCGCCGGCGCAGTACCGGAGCGCGGCGTCGGCGCTGTCACAGCCGGGGGGTGGTGTGATCAGCGGCGGCGCCTGAGTCAGCCATTCCAGCTCCCCGGCGAGGGTCGCCGGGTCGCTCACGAGGTGGGCAGGCCCACCGAGGCGTGTTCCAGGGCCTGACGGACTTCCTCGGCCCATTGCAGCCAGGCGCGCTGGTCGAGGATGCCACGGCGTACCGTCAGGTAGCTGTACAGGTTCTCCTCGCGGCCTTGTTCGTCCAGGCGCTGGGCCAGGGCTTCAAAGGTGGCGAGGCGTTCCCGTCGCTGTTTGGACAGTTGTTCCAGTTCCCCCAGTAGTGCGTCCGAGTCCGCCAGTTGTCCACCCGCGACCTTGACCATGAAGGCGTCGCGGATACGGGCGGGCCCGGCGGGCTTCTTTAGCCAGCGGATCAACTCCTGCCGGCCGTCCTCCGTGATGCTGTAGAGTTTTTTGTCCGGCTTCCCCTCCTGCGGTACATGGCGAAAACTGACCATGTGTCGCTCGTTAAGCTTCCCCAGTTCCAGGTAAATCTGCTGGTGGGTGGCATTCCACACCAGGCCAATGCTATTGGCGAATTCCCTGGCGAGGTCATAGCCGCTGGCTTCTTGGTCTTGCAGTAGGACAAGAATAGCGTGGCGCAGTGACACGGCTGACTCCTCGGTTCGTTATTCGTGGTACTAGAGGGATAGTAGAGAGCCGCTTGCGCGCTGCGCAATCCGTTGTATAAGCACTTTTGTAAAAACTTAGTGACGTTCCTTCCGCTCCCGGTACGAGCGTAAGTGTTTGTTATCAAATCGTTTTATTTCCGAAGCGGAATGAAACCCGGGCGCCGCCGGGCGGCGCCGGGACGGCCGGCGGCCTAGCGGGTAATTTGCATGGAACGGTAGTACACGGCGGACTGCAGGAACTGCTCGTCGTCCAGATTGGGGATCACTTTATTGATCACGCCGTAGCTGGCCCGGCGGGTGGTGTCGACGCCCACGTCGGCGACCTTGCGCAGGATCGGGCCGAAGCCGAGCAGCGCGATGGGTTTGTTGAAATACCACTTGAGCGCTTCGTCGGTGACGCCGCGCAGGTAGGCGACCATCTCGTCCCGGGCGGCGGCGTTGGTGGTGCCGTCCTCGGCCATGTCGGCGAGACCGCGCCCCTGGGCGGCGAGCGGGTCGCTGATCGGGAAGGCCACGTACCAGTAGGCCTGGTCCGGGCCGGGGAAGCGGATCTCATCCATGTATTCGGCGGCGGCTTTGTTTTGTTCCAGGTCCATTTTGCGGGCGCTGCGGCCGATCACCAGGCGGGAGGCCTTGGAAATGGTGTCCGAGGCGACCTGCACCAGGCGCTTCTGGGTGCCGCTGAGGCCGGACATGGCGGCAGGTTGCAGGAAGAAGGCGTCCAGCGCTTCGTCGATGAAGGTGGTCATGATCTTTTCCACCACCTTGGGCTCGGGTTTGCTGGCGCCGCCGCGCATGCGCTGGATGAAGCCGTCGGTGGTCTGGTGCAGGTCGTCGCTGGAGCGGAAGGCCACGTAAGTTGTTGTCATTGTCTCTCTCTGTAGGGGAGTTTGCTGAATCATAACCACCGTTCCACCCGGCGGCGCAAGTGGGCCGATTTTCCGAGGCGACCTCTTTCCTTTAGGTTGCGAATGCCGGATGATGCGCCCCCTGAACAGAGGAGTAAGCCGATGCTGACGGTGGTCACGCCGGATGCGGAGCAAGTCACGCGCTGGCTGGAACAGGCCAACATCCAACACTATATCTGCGACCAGTGCCATGGCCTGCATCTTTCCGAACTGCAGGGCCGGGAAGGGGTGGTGGACGCGCGTCTGTTCGTGGAAGAAGACGGGGTGTTGTTCTCCACCGAGCTGGAAGTCAGGCCGGCGGCGTTGTTCACGGTGCAGGCGGATCTTACCCGGCTGAACATGGATTACCCCTCGCTGAAGCTGTTCCTGGACGTCAACGACGACTCCATGCCCCGGCTGGTCGCCTGCGACCTGCTGCTGGGCCGCCGGGGCGTCACCTTCGAGCAGTTTCTCTATTTCGTGCAGGCGACGCTGGACGCCACCGTGCAACTGCTGGAAGATTCTCAGCAGGCCGATTGGTTGTTCTGGCCCGACGACGATGTCCCGCCCGCCGAACCGGGCTCGTTGCACTAATACGGCATTCGCCTTCCGAGGATCCCGCCCTGGAAAATCACGCTGATCTGTTCGACGGCGGCAGCCCCCGCTGCCAGCGGCTGATCGATGATCTGGTGGCCCGGCAGTACGCCGTGGCGCCCAATTACTTCCCCGCCCACCTGGTACGCGCCCTGCGCCGCGAGGCCTTGCTGCGTGACCGGCGTGGGGAATTCCAGAGTGCCGGCATCGGCCGGCGCGGCGAACACCAGCACAACGCCCGCGTGCGCCGCGACCGCACCCTGTGGCTGGACGGGTCGACGCTGGCCCAGTGCCGTCTGCTGGGCGAGTTCGAGCAACTGCGGCTGGCGGTGAACCGGCAGCTGTTCATGGGCTTGTTCGATCTCGAATCCCACTTCGCGGTGTACGACCCCGGGGCGTTCTACCGGCGCCACCTGGACGCCTTCAACGGCCGCAACGGGCGGGTATTGTCCGTGGTGGTGTACCTGAACGATCAATGGCGCAGCGAAGAGGGCGGCCGCCTCCGTGTCTGGGCCGACCCGGACGCGATTCACCCGGCCACCGAAGTGGAGCCGCGCGCCGGTACCCTGGTGTGCTTTCTCAGCGACCGGATTCCCCATGAGGTACTGGAAGCCCGCCGCCAGCGGGTCTCCGTGGCCGGCTGGTTCCGTTGTAACAACAGCACCGCGGACCGTCCCGACCCGCCCCGCTAATCCCTTCTTGAAAGCCTTGAAATCCGTTTTGGTGACCCTATTTATTTCACCGTGACGAACAGCCGGCTGAAGTTGTCACGCCTACTTGAAGATTGTTTGCGCGGTCGCCTGCGGGGACCGCTTACGATGCTATGGAGGTAACGTGATGAATACTTTGGCACCCCTTTTCCGGCACAGCGTGGGTTTCGACCGGTTCGACGACTGGTTGGAAACGGCCCTGCGTTCGGATCAGTCCAACGGCTACCCGCCCTATGACATTATCCGCGAAAGCGACGGCACCTACCGGGTGGTGATGGCGGTGGCCGGCTTCAGCCGCGCCGACCTGGACATCACCGTGCAGGAAAACCTGCTGCGCATCAGCGGCAAACCGGCGGAAGAAGACAGCGAGCAGCGCACCTGGCTGCATCGGGGCATTGCCCGCCGCGGTTTCGAACGCAGCTTCCGGCTCGCCGACCACGTTCAGGTGGAGGGCGCGACCATGGAAGACGGCCTGCTGATCGTGCATCTGTCCCGGGTGGTTCCGGAGGCGCACAAACCGCGCCAGATCCCGATCGGGGAACCGCACTAAACCGCCCGAAGGGCCGGCCCGCGCCGGCCCTGTTTCGTTTATCCCGTTTCGATATGAGCGCTCCGCCCATATAGCAAAGCAATCTAGCTTCTTCACTGCGTACCCCGGCGCCCCGGTAGCACAATCGAAGGCGAGGGCCCGGAGAGGGCGGTACCGGGCCGGCCCAAGGTGACAGGGAGAAGCATCATGAAACGGTTCTATTATCTGACCGCGTCGATCGACAGCGTGCAGCATATTTCCCGGGATCTGGACCGCGCCGGCATCGACGCCGGGCGGTTGCACGTGCTGGGGCGCGACCCGGGGCCGCTGGAAGCGGCCAAGGTGCACGGCACCACCATCTGGGAAGACACCGAGATCATGCACACCGGCTTTCTGGGCGCGCTGATCGGCGCCATCGCCGGCATCGTGTTGGGCTTCATGCTGGCGGGCATGGACCCCTGGGGCTGGCAGCTGTCCGTGAGCGTGGTGCCGATCACCACCTTGTTCGGCCTGTGCCTCGGCGCCTGGATGGGCGGCATCTTCGGTATCTCGTCGCGCAACCACCACCTGCGGCCCTATTGGCGCGAGGTGGAGAAGGGCCAGTACCTGGTGATGGTGGACGCCGATGACGACGCCCAGGCCGGGCGCATCGTGCGGGTCATGAAGGACAGCCACGGCGAGGCCCGGGAAGTGGGCCGCGAGGATTCTTTCAGCCCGTTCGACTGAGCCGCGCTTGCAAAGAATCCGGCCTTTGGCCACAATGCGCGCTCGCTGAAAAGCGCGTTATGGCCGACCCGCTGGTCCCCCCGCAACGACAAACTGTAAACCCCGCCAGGCCCGGAAGGGAGCAACGGTAGCAGTGGACTCGTGTGCCGGGGTGCGGCTGGCGGGAAGGCCTCCAATTTCTTCCCCCGTCACGCCCCTCCCGCTGTCTTAAACCGGTCAGATTCGCTAGCATACGGCTTTCCCCCGAAGCCCCGGATAGCCCTTTGGCTGGAGAGCGATGAGTTACCAGGTTCTCGCCCGCAAATATCGACCGCGCACCTTCGACGAGCTGGTGGGCCAGGAGCATGTGTCCCGGGCGCTCACCCACGCGCTGGATCAGGACCGCCTGCACCACGCCTATTTGTTCACCGGCACCCGCGGGGTCGGCAAGACCACCATCGCGCGCATCCTGTCCCGCTGTCTGAACTGCGAAGAGGGGGTCAGCAGCCGCCCGTGCGGGGTCTGCCCCACCTGCGAGGAAATCGGCGAAGGCCGCTTCGTGGATCTGATCGAGGTGGATGCCGCCAGCCGTACCAAGGTGGAGGACACCCGCGAGCTGCTCGAGAATGTGCAGTACGCGCCCACCCGGGGCCGCTACAAGGTGTACCTGATCGATGAGGTGCACATGCTTTCGGCGCACTCCTTCAATGCGTTGCTGAAGACGCTGGAAGAGCCGCCGCCGCACGTTAAATTCCTGCTCGCCACCACCGATCCCCAGCGTCTGCCGGTAACGGTGCTGTCCCGCTGTCTGCAGTTCAGCCTCAAGGCGCTGCCCGCCGAGCAGATCGCCGGCCACCTGAAAGCCCTGCTCGAGCGCGAGATGATCCGCTTCGAGGAGCCGGCGCTGCTGGCCCTGGGCCGGGCGGCGCAGGGTTCCATGCGCGACGCCCTGAGCCTCACCGACCAGGCGATTTCGTTCGGCGGCGAGCAGCTCAGCGCCCAGTCGGTGAGCGCCATGCTGGGCACCGTGGACCGGGGCCATGTGCATACCCTGCTGGAAGCGCTGGCCGGTGGCGAAGCCGCCGGTGTGCTGCAGGGGCTGGCGGCGATCGCCGAGCACGCGCCCGACGAGCTGGCCCTGCTCGATGAGCTGGTATCCGCCCTGCACGAGCTGGCGGTGATCCAGGCGCTGGGCGGGGAGGGCGCCGACCCGACCATGGCGGGCCTGGCGGAGCGCTTCCAGGCGGAACAGATTCAACTCTATTACGACGTGGCGCTGCGCGGACGGCGGGATATCCAGGACGCTCCGGACGCGCGGGCGGCCCTGGAAATGATCCTGCTGCGCATGGTGCTGTTTTCCCCGCGTGGCGTGCTGCCGGGCGGGGAGGCCCGCGCCCCGGCAAAAAAGCCTGACGCCCCGGCGCCCTCGCCCCAGGGCGGCGGCGGGCCGGGGGATTTGCGCGCCTTGCTCGGCGGTGACACGGGCCGACGCACCGCGCCCAAGGAGCCGGTGGCGCCGGAGCCCCGGGCCGAAGCAACACCACCCGCCGAGCCGCCGCCGGCTGAGCGCGCGCCCGCCGAAGCCCCGGCTGCGCGCGGAGAGTCGTCGGCCACGTCATCCGCGCCCGCCCCGGCGCCGGCCTCCGAACCGGAGCCCGTGTCCGAGCCCGAGCCGCAGGCCGAGCCCACGCCAATGCCGCTGGCGGAGCCGGAATCCGATCAGGACGTGGGCTCCTGGTGGGCCGCCCTGGTGGAGCGCCTGCCGCTGGACGGCGCGGCGCGCAACCTGGCCCGCAACACGGTGCTGGCGGCCCGCCAGGAGAACCAGTGGACCCTGCGCCTGAGCACTGGCCACCAGGTGCTGGTGAACCCGGAGCGTACCCAGGAGCTGGCCGGCGCCCTCAGCGACTATTTTCAGCGCCGTATCCGGCTCAATCTGGAATACGACGCCGACGCCGGCGACACCCCCGAGGCCATCGACCAGGAGCGCCGCCGGGTGCGGCTGGAGGAAGCGCGCGGCGCCTTGCTGGAAGACCGCACCGTGCAGACCCTGATTCAGCAGTTCAACGCCCGGCTGGATGAAAGCAGCATCCAGCCCCGGGACCACGACCAACCCACCGATTGAAAAAGGTGCGTCATGGATTTCGATATGAACAACCTTCTCCAGCAGGCACAGCAGATGCAGGAGAAGATGAAGAAAGCCCAGGAAGAGGCCGCCAACGCGGAAGTCACCGGTGAAGCCGGCGCCGGCCTGGTGAAGGTGGTCATGAACGGCCGCCACGACGTGAAGAATGTGTCCCTGGATCCGAGCCTGATGAGCGAGGACAAGGAAATGCTGGAAGACCTGCTGGCGGCGGCGGTCAACGACGCGGTGCGCCGGGTGGAAAGCAGCCAGAAAGACATGATGAAGGGCATGACCGACGGCTTCCCCTTCCCGCCGGGGTTCAAGCCGTGAAGCACACTCCCCTGGTGGAGAAACTGATCCAGTCGTTCACCTGCCTGCCCGGGGTGGGGCCGCGCTCCGCCCAGCGCATGGCCTACGCGCTGCTGGAACGGGGCCGCGACGACGGCCGCGGCCTGGCGGCGGCGCTGAACGCGGCCATGGACGGCGTTAAACAGTGCCGCCGCTGCCGCAACTACGCCGAGCAGGAGCTGTGTCCGGTCTGCCAGGACCCGCGTCGCGACCCGGGCCTGGTGTGCATCGTTGCCTCGCCGGCGGACGTGCTGGCGGTGGAGCAATCGGCGGAATACCGGGGCCACTATTTCGTGCTGATGGGCGAGCTGTCGCCGCTGGACGGCGTCGGCCCCCGCGAGCTGGGCCTGGACGTGCTGGAAGCGCGCCTCAACGAAGGCCAGATCCAGGAGCTGATCCTGGCCACCGGCACCACCGTGGAAGGCGAGGCCACCGCGCACTACGTGCTGGACCTGGCCCGGGAAGCCGGCGTCAGCGTCACCCGCATCGCCCAGGGCGTGCCCATGGGCGGTGACCTGGAATTCGTCGACGGCGCCACCCTGGCCCAGGCCCTGCGCGGCCGCCGGCCGTTCTCTTCCTGATCCATTCCTGAACCGCGCGGGCGTCGCCCGCGTGTCCCTTGCGGTTACCTTGCTGCTTTTCCTCCACGGGGCTACCATACGAACCAAGCAAGCGCTTGGTTTATGACGCTCGATACAATAAGGAGGTCCCGTGCCTGAACTGTCCTATTTCGACGATACCCACCGCATGGTCCGCGACACCGTGCGCAGCTTCGTTCAGCGTGAAATTCTGCCCTACGTCAACGATTGGGAAGAAGCCGGGGAATTCCCCCGCGAGCTTTATAAGAAGGCGGCGGAGGCCGGCATTCTCGGTATCGGCGCACCGGAGAAATGGGGCGGCAGCGGTGAAGACGTGTTCATGAAAGTGGCCGCCTGCGAAGAAATGGTGCGCTGCACTTCCGGCGGCGTGGGCGCCAGCCTGGGGTCGCTGGACATCGGCCTGCCGCCGGTCTGGAAATGGGGCTCGGAAGCGCTTCAGGAGAAGGTGGTGCCGCCGGTGCTGGCCGGCGACAAGATCGCCGCGCTGGCGGTCACCGAGCCGGGCGGCGGCTCCGACGTGGCCAACCTGCGCACCCGCGCGGTACGCGACGGCGACCACTATGTGGTGAACGGCAGCAAGACCTTCATTACCAGCGGCGTGCGCGCCGACTATTACACCGTGGCGGTGCGCACCGGCGATCCGGGCTTCGGCGGCATCTCGCTGCTGTTGGTGGAGAAGGACACCCCCGGCTTCACCGTCGGCCGCAAGCTCAAGAAGATGGGCTGGTGGGCGTCCGATACCGCCGAGCTGTTCTTCGAGGACTGCCGGGTGCCGGCGGAAAATCTGATCGGCGCGGAGAACGGCGGCTTTTTCTGCATCATGAGCAACTTCCAGATGGAGCGCCTGATTCTCGCGGTCACCGCAAACATGACCGCCCAGGTGGCCCTGGACGAAGCCATGGCCTATGCCCGCGAGCGCGAGGCGTTCGGCCGCCCGATCGCCGGCTTCCAGGTGACCCGCCACAAGCTGGCGGAAATGGCCACCCAGGTGGCGGTGAGCCGGGAGTTCACCTACCGGGTGGCGGCGCGGCTGGCCAACGGCGAGGACTGCGTTCTGGACGTGTCCATGGCCAAGAACCAGGCCACCCAGTGCGCCGACCGGGTGACCTGGGACGCGGTGCAGATCTTCGGTGGCGCCGGCTATATGCGCGGCACCGTGGTGGAGCGGCTGTTCCGCGACAACCGCATCCTCTCCATCGGCGGCGGCACCTACGAGATCATGAACGAGGTGATCGCCAAGCGTCTGGGGCTGTAGTTCGGCGCCTCAGGCGCCGGTGCACTCGGCCCGGGAGCTGTTCAGCTTGCAGCGCACTTTGCGCAGCAGGTCGAGCATGTCCGGATCGTAGTGGCCCTCGTTACGCATCTGGTCGCGGGCGTCCTGCATCATGACTTCGTATTCCTGCTTGTCCTTGGCGGGGATGTCCACCCACCACTTGTCGTCCACCACCGACGCTTCCCGTTCCACCTGCTCCAGCACCTGGTCGAGACTGTTGTAGAAGTACTCCCGTGAGGTCTGGGCCATTTCCTCGGGGAAGCGGTCGGCCTTGGCGATCAGCTGGATTGAGAGCTGCACCAGCGGGTAGTCGATGATGCCGCCGTCCGGTTCCAGGCCCTTGTAGAGTTCCAGCACGTTGTAGGCCACCAGCGGGGCGGCGATCACATCCACCACGCCGTTGTTGAACTTGCCGGCGAAATTGGTGATGTCCGAGGGCACCGGCGTGGCACCGGCGGCGGCCACCAGCTTGGCCTGGGTGGGGTCGTAGTCGAGCACCGCCACTTTTTTGCCGGCCGCCTTGGCCAGGGTGTTCACGCGCCGGTCGTTGACGAAGATGTAGGCGGCGCCGATCGGCGCGATGCCCATGACTTCATAGGAGTTGGCGGTCAGCTTGTCGGCGCTGTTGGGGTGCGCCAGTACCTGCAGGGCGATCTTCATGTGTTCCATGGTGGGAATGGCGCCGATGGAATCCAGGGTGCCCGCGTAGGTGTTGAACTGGCGCGCGCGGATACCGGTCATCAGGGCGGCGTCACACACCCCGGCCTTGAGGTCTTCCGCGACCACCGATTCGTTGGTGTACACCTTCAGGTTGGCGTCCAGCCCCCAGTTCATGGCTTCGGTGCGCCAATCCTGCATGGCGGCCATGGTGGGGCCGACCTTGCCGGCGATGTCGAAGACGCAGATGTCCCGTTCGATGGTTTCCGCCGTGGCCACGGAAGAGGCCAGCAACAGGCCGGAAGCAAGAAACGCTTTGAGGGTTGTTGTCATGATTATGGTCCTTCATAGGAAAAGCTGCCGAGTACCCGATGTTAGAGGGGCGGGGCAAGGACACAAAACCATGGCGCCGGGCGCGCTGAGCGTTTCGGTCACCCGGCGCGGGAACTTTCGCCCGCCGTGGCCGGCGGGCGGTTTTTTGCCGGTGGCGCCGCCTTTCAGAAGCTGTAGTTCTTCAGGCGGTTGGCCTGCTGGCGATACAGGGTTACCGGGTCGGTGCTCCAGATATCGTGCAGGCCCAGCACCTGGTTGACCTCGTCCAGGTGGTTCATGCGGTAGTCGTCGCGGATCACCATGCCCAGATGGCTGGAACAGCTGCTCACCAGGCCGTCGTTCTTTTCGCCCAGGAAGACGATGGAGGTGGCGCCGAGCAGCGCGTCGGACGGATCGAAACCGTTGGTCAGCGGTTTGGCGCCGCTCCAGGAGAAGTAGGACACGCCGTTGCCGGCCTCGCGCTGGCCTTCACCGCAGTATTCGGCGGGCACGCCTTCCGGGTAGAGCTGGTTGAAGGCCAGGGTTTCCTCGGTGGTCAGCGCCTTGAGCGCGGCCATGATGTCCTGCTGATTGCCGCCGCCGGAAAACAGGTCGATCAGGCCGGCCAGGGCGTTGCCCAGATAGCCGATCAGGTCGCCGGAGAAGGGCACGTTGTCGGACACGCCCTGCAGCACGTCGGCCATGCGCGCGCCCCAGTTGACGCCGCCCACGCTGCTCACCGAGGCCACCATCTGCGGGTAGACCGAAGCCACGTAGCGGGCGGTGGGGCCGCCGTGGCTGTGGCCGATCAGATTGACCTTGCCGGCGCCGGTGGTGGCGAGGATGTCTTCCACCTGGCGGGCCAGCTGTTCGCCGCGCACCTCGGTGTCCTCGGCGGCGCTGACCTGGGTCACGTAGACCTCGGCGCCGCCCTGGCGCAGTTCCTCGGGGATGCGGTACCAGTAGTCCACGCCGACGGCGCTGTCGAAGCCGAACAGGCCGTGCACCAGCACGATGGGGTAACGGGTTTCGGTGTAATCCGCGGTGGCCAGGCCGGGCAGTGACAGAACCGCCAGGGCCATGACCCCTATGAGAGTCCGGGTTAAGGTTTTCATAAGCTTCCCTGTTTTTTTTGTTGTCGAATGTCTTGGTTCACCGGTCGGTCCTTGTTTTTTATCGACCGGTGGTTTGATGCTAGCCTTACTACTGGCGGTGGTTCACTAATAAAAAAGTACCAATCCGACTAGCGGTCGACAGGGAACAACTGAACGGAGAACAACAATGAAAGGACCTCTGGCCCTGGCGGCGACCATGTCGTTGCTGGTGGTGACGCTGGCGCTGATGGGCGTGTGGTGGCGGGAAACGCCATCGAAACCGGCGCCGGTCCGGTCGGACGCGCCGGCGGCGGACCCGGACGGCGGCGAATCCGAGTTCCAGGACTATGTGGCCCGCGGACGCAAGCTCGGCGAAGAGCCGGCGTCCTGGCGCGGCACCGTGCCCGACGGCGCCCTGCGCGAGGACGAGCGCGGCAATCTGATTGTCTCGGAGGAGGTGCGGCGGCGTTTCGATTATTTCCTCTCCGCTCTGGGCGAAGAGGAGCTGAACGTGCTGCGCGGCCGGGTGGCGGCCCACTTGCGGGGCGCGCTTTCGGAGAGGGCGGCCCGCCAGGCGTGGGATCTGTTCGAGCGCTATATCGGTTATCGGTCCGCCCTGCGCGAGCTGGACGAGCACGACGGCAGCGTCGCCGGCATGCGGCAAAGCCTGGAAGAGCGCCGCGCGCTGCGCGACCAGTGGTTCAGCGCCGCCACCCGCGAGGCGTTTTTCGGCTTCCGCGACCGCTACGCGGACTTCGCCTTGCAGCGGCGCGCACTGTTGGAAAACGAGCAACTCGAGCCGGCCGAGAAGCAGGCCCGGCTGGAGGCGCTGGAGGCGGGCCTGCCGGAGGACATGCGCGAGATGGTGCGCGCCTCGCGGCGGCCCTCGGAGGTGGCCGAGGCGGTGCGGCAATTACGCGAGCAGGGCGCCCCGGAGGCGCGCGTCTATCAGTATCGGGAACAGCGGCTCGGGGCGGAGGCCGCCGAGCGCCTGGGCGAACTGGACCGGCGCCGGGAGGCGTGGCGTGAGCGCTATCAGGCGTACCAGGCACAGCGCCGCGCCATCGAGGACAGCGGCCTGGCGGAGGAAGATCGGGAGGATGCGATCCAGCGCCTGCGCGCCTCGCTGTTCGATGAAGCGGAACAGCGGCGCGTGCGGGCGCTGGATCGGATCGGCGGTTAGCCCTTGGTTTGGTTGGCCACCGCCTCGGCGGCCTTGGCGGCCGCTTCCTGGTCGCCCAGGTAGTAGTTCTTGATCGGCTTCAGATCGTCGTCCAGCTCATAGACCATGGGAATGCCGGTGGGGATATTGAGCTTGACGATGTCCTCGTCGGAGATGCCGCTCAAATGCTTGACCAGCGCGCGCAGGCTGTTGCCGTGGGCGCAGATCAGCACCTGCTTGCCGGCGCGCACCTGGGGCTCGATCTCCTGCTGGTAGTAGGGCAGGAAACGGTCCACGGTGTCCTTGAGGCTTTCCGACAGCGGGATACGGTCCTCGTCCAGGTCCTTGTAGACGCGCAGACGGCCGGCGTAGCGCTCATCGTCGCGGTCCATCTTGGGCGGCGGCGTGTCATAGCTGCGGCGCCAGATCAGCACCTGCTCGTCGCCGTATTTCTCGGCGGTTTCCGCCTTGTTGAGGCCCTGCAGCGCACCGTAGTGACGCTCGTTGAGACGGTAATCGCGGATCACCGGAATCCACATCTGATCCATGCCGTCGAGGATGGTCCAAAGGGTGCGGATGGCGCGCTTGAGCACCGAGGTGTAGGCCATATCGAATTCGAAGCCGGCTTCCTTCAGCAACTCGCCGGCCTGGCGGGCTTCCTCGCGGCCTTGATCGGTGAGGTCCACGTCTTTCCAGCCGGTGAAGCGGTTTTCCTTGTTCCAGACGCTCTGGCCGTGGCGGACCAGTACCAATTTGGTGCTCATGGCGGTTTCCTGTGCAACTGACGATTCAGAGGGCGCAAAGGGTAGCAGAAACCGGCGCTGAAATTGAGTGCCGCCGGGCCGTCTCACCGGCACGCGTTTCAGCCGCCGCCCGCGACCCGTATAATGCCGGCACATTCAGCGACGCAACGGACTCCCATGGCGTACATCTGGTGCGACAGCACCGACTCCCTGCGGGACTGGGCCGATGGCCTGGCTCCGGATCAGCCGCTTTACCTGGACACCGAGTTCATGCGCGAACGGACCTACTTTCCGCGCCTGGCCCTGGTGCAAGTGCATGACGGCGAGCATATTCGTCTGATCGACACCACCCGGGTGGACCCGCCGGCGCTGGTGCCGTTGTTCGCCGAACGGCCGTTGATCATGCACGCCTGCTCGGAAGACCTGGAGGCGCTGGCGTCGTTCGCCGGCGCTTACCCGGAGCGGGTCCGCGACACCCAGATCGCCGCGGCGCTCACCGGCGAGGACATGCAGGTGGGCTATCAGCGTCTGGTGGAGAACCGCATGGGGGTGAGCCTGGCCAAGGGCGCCACCCGCACCGACTGGCTGAAGCGGCCGCTCAGCGAGGAGCAGTTGCTGTACGCCGAGGACGACGTCAAGTATCTGCCGGAGCTCGCCGAGCAGCTTCAGGCCGAGCTGGAGCGGTTGGGGCGGCTGGACTGGTGGTATGAGGAATGCGCGCGGCTGCGCGACGACGCCCGCCGCCGCGCCGAGCCCCAGGCGGTGTGGCGCCAGGTGAAGGGCGCCGGCCATCTGCAGGGCCGCGAACTGGCGGTGCTGGAAGCGCTCGCCGACTGGCGCGAAGCCACCGCCCGTGAGCGGGACCTGCCCAAGGGCTTCGTGCTGCGCGACAATACCCTGCTGGACCTGAGCCGCGCCGCCGTGCGCGGCCGCGTGGACCTGCAGAAGCTGGGGTTGCACCCGCGCGCCATCCGCCGCGACGGCGACGCGCTGCTGGCGCTGATCGAGCAGGCCGCCAAGGCGGAGCCGCCGGTGCCGCTGCCCGGGCCCCTGGACCCGGAGCAGCGCGGCATGGTGAAGGCGCTGCGCGAGCGGGTAGGGCGGATCGCCGAGGAATTGTCACTGAAACCCGATGTGCTGGTGCGGCGCCGCTGGCTGGAAGCGCTGGTCCGCGATCCCGACGCGCTGCCGGAGCCGCTCACCGGCTGGCGTGAGGAGCTGGTCGCGCGGCCATTGAGAGAGATGCTATGAGTGCTTCAAGTCTGCTTAAGGGCAAGCTGTTCTGCTCGATCTACAAGAGCCGCAAGCGCGCGGACATGTATTTGTACGTGCCCCGGGGCAAGGGGCTTCAGGACCTGCCGGAGGCGCTCGCCGAGCAGTTCGGCCCGGGCGTGCACGTCACCGATCTGATTCTGTCGCCGGAGCGCCCGCTGTCCCGCGCCGACGTCAACAAGGTCATGGCCGCCGTGCAGCAGCAGGGCTTTTACCTGCAGATGCCACCGCCGCCGGATCCGGATCTGTATCTGGCCGACGGCCACCCGGACCGCCCGCGCCGTGCGTGAGCGCTTCTGGGAGCTGCCCCTGGAGCAGCTCGACGCCCGTGAGTGGGAGGCCCTGTGCGATGGCTGCGGGCGCTGCTGTCTGGTTAAACTGGAAGACGAGGACAGCGGCGAGGTGGCCTTCACCGACGTGGCCTGTGGTTACCTGGACACCGAACAGTGCCGCTGCCGGGTGTACCCGGAGCGCCATCACTATGTGCCGGATTGTGTTGAGGTCACCGCCGAGGTGGCGCAGCATTTCGACTGGCTGCCCGACACCTGCGCCTACCGCCTGCGCGCCCGCGGCCGGCCGTTGAAAGCCTGGCACCCGTTGCGGTCCGGGCGGGCGGAGTCGGTCCGCGAGGCCGGGGTCAGCGTGGCCGGGCGGGTGGTCAGCGAAACCACGGTGGATGAAGCGGACCTGGAAGAGCGTATTATTCACTGGGTGAACTGAGGAGAGATCGTGACGACGAAAGCCTATTTGTGGGGATGGTTCGCCTATTTGCTCGGCTCGGTGGGCGTGCTGTTCGTGCTCTGGTACATCACCCGGCCGCTGCGCGGCTGGCTGCGGCTGCCGCTGCGCGCCCTGGCGGCGGCGCTGCTGTTGATGCCCTGGCCGGTGTCGCCGAACCACCAGGAATGGGGGCCGGCCTGGGTGGTCAGCCTGTTCGACGGTCTGGCCCGGGAAGACGTGAGCCTGTGGCGTGCCGGCGGGCCTCTGCTGGCCGTGTTGCTGCTGGCGCTGTTGTTGGCCGGCGCGGAAATCTGGCGCCAGCGGCGCAAGCAAGATTACCTGCAATCGGAGAACTGAGTGGCTGACTGCGTGTTTTGCCAGATACTGGAGGGGCGCGCCGAGGGCAGCGTGGTCTACCGGGATGAGCGGGCCATCGTGCTGCTGGACCTGTTTCCGGTGCGCGAGGCCCACTGCCTGGTGATTCCGGTGCAGCACCAGCCCCTGCTTCAGGACCTGGAGCCGGACCTCTGCGCCCATCTGTTCGAGCTGGCCCGGCGTACCATTCGTGCGCACAAGCGGGCCGGCCTGGACGTGCTGGCCCACAACGTGATCGTCAACGACGGCCGCGAAGCCAACCAGCACGTGCCCCATGTGCATGTGCACGTGATTCCCCGCCGTGGCGGCGACACCCTGGCCACCGCGCTGACCTGGGGCACGCGCATGATGAACATCTTCGGACTGGCCAAGCGCCGCCGCCGGCTGGACCGCCTGGCCGGCCTGCTCGCCGAGCACTTCCCCGAATCCTGACGGCGCCCGCTTTTATCCGGCCGGTCTTGGTGGCCGCGCGCAGACCCGCAGTTGCAGCGGCCAGCGCACGGTTCTTTCCGCTTCTCCCCAGTGTTCCCGCAGCACCGGCAGGAACGCCGCCAGCGGGTCGTCGCCGTGGTCGCGGGCTTTGACCAGTGCCGACCAGGTATCCAGATAGCCGGCCATGTCCTGCCAGTGCCATTGCCGTTCCAGCGGCATGGGCGGCGGGCCTTCGAGCTCCGGCCAGGGCAGGGTGACGCTTCGGTAGCCCTCGATCACCAGCCAGCGCGCCGCCGGCCACCAGGGTTTCAGGGTGCGGTCGTGGAAGTCCTCGATCAGGCCCTCCAGGCCGGCCACGCTGCACAGTCCATAGCTGATGATCGCCAGCAGCCCCTCGTCGCGCAGCACGCGGGCGCTCTCATGGAAAAAAGCGGGCAGGGGGAACCAGTGCAGCGCCTGCGCCACGGTGATCAGATCGACGCTGTTGTCGGCGACCGGCAAGGCGTCCGCGTGCGCCGCCAGATAATGGCTGGTGCCGGGCGGGGCCGCTTTGAGCTGATCGACACTGACGTCGCCGCCGAGCACGGTGTCGAACCAGGGTTCCAGCGCGCGGCAGGCCTGTCCGCTGCCGCAACCCAGATCCAGGGCGAGACGGTGGCCGGGGCTGTGCCGCGCCAGCCACTGGAACAGGGCGGCGGGGTAGTCGGGGCGGTGGCTCTGGTAGTCGCCGCCGCGGTGAAACAGCGGGCGCTCAGTGTTCGTCGAGGTCATGGTCTTGGTCGAAGCGCGCCGACCAGAACCGGCCGTCACTGCGTTCCAGGTTGAGCGCGATGCCCGCGCGCCATTGTCCCAGCGGCGCGGCGCACCAGGCGATGGTGCCGTACAGATGAAGGCGGCGCTCGTCCCCGGGCAGCGTAATCCACAGTTCCACATCGGTATCCGGCGTGATGGAGTGGGGGAACGCCACCCCCAGGCCGGTTCGGGACACATCCCGGCATAGCAGATGCAGCGACTCCTCGTCCGCCGCCGGCGGATCCCGACGCAGGGTCAGGGACACCCCCCGGGGCGGGTCGCGGCGTGGATGATGACGGTGCTCTTGCTGGGACGACATGGATCACCCGTTCAAATGATTCACCCGTAAATTTGCCGGTCCACCACGTAGGCGGCCCCGGCGATCACCACCGTCACCATAAACAAAAAACCGAGGAACAGCAGGGCCGGCTTAACGGATTTGGGAAGCGGCTCGGTGGGCCGCTCGCGGTGTCTTGCTTGTGGGTCTTGCATGGTCTGGGCCTTTGCTGGCGGCGCAATAAATACCCTGAAGTATCGGATATTCAGACCCGGGAAGAAACCATCTTGTCGGGCACGGGCTTCAGAAGCGATACCGTCCGGCTTCGATGCCCGCCTGGATCTCCGGCGTGAGGCGCTGGTAGCCGCTCTCGCCGGGCAGCAGCACATAGACCGGGTTGTTGTGCCGGTTCAGATCGTACTTCTCTTCCTTCAGCGTGTTCTTCTGGTGCTTGAAGGTGCCGGTGGTCTCCACGCCGTGGTCGGTGACGCGCAGGAACAGCGGGATCGCGTAGGGCGGCAGCTCGCGCTTGAGGTAGCTGCTCAGGGCGGGCCAGTCCACTTCCTCGTGCGGGCGGTCGAGACGCAGCTCGGCCATGCCGGCGCGGCCGTTGGTGCCGGGGATTTCCACGCCGTAGACCACGGATTCGACGATCTGCTCGAAGCCGTCGAGAATCTGCTCCACCTCGGTGGTGGAGACGTTCTCGCCCTTCCAGCGGA
>NZ_CAXPXK010000083.1:0-38949 GCF_964221125.1 Alloalcanivorax sp. | reverse complement strand
TCATGAAAGAGATTATTGCTCGGGATATTTTGGGGCGGTGATCGGTCGGGGCTTGCTGACCGCAAGCCTCAGCTTCAATCGTATCAAAAACGCGGCTTCGGCCGCGTTTTTTGTGTTTATGCGCCAGCCATCCGGTCGGTTTGTCACGCCCGAGAATTTCTGCTTCTATTTCAGGCAATTGAAATCGGGTTTACAGGATATGACGCGCGCGTCTTTATCCAATGAACGAGCGCGCGGCCTAATACCTGTTGGGCGCAAAGGGAGTAAATTTTGAACGAAACGTTTTTAGCCCTCCAAAAAGAAGCCCTCTTTACAAAGGAGGTTTTAGGGGCAGGAGCAACACAGATACGCAAGGCTAACTACGCCAATAAAGGAATTTACTTTCAAGCTTTCACAAGCCTGGCAACAGGATTAGAACGGATCGGGAAGCTCTGTTTGATGCTTGACTACTACGCCAGTAATGGTGGTGCGTTTCCTGATTTTAAGTACCTCAAAAAAGAAATAGGCCACGACATAGAGTTGTTGTATGAAAGGTCGCTGGAGGTCGCTGCCAAGCGAAGTATTAATTTTTCGTTTTTAACCGACCTTGAAGGTGGTGTTCACAAAGAAATTCTCAGAGTTCTGTCGGCTTTTGCCAAGAGTGATCGATATTCAAACATAAACCTCTTAGTGAACAGCAAGCAGCAAGGAGATCCCGTGGCGTCGTGGGTGGAATCAGTCGATCTCCCTCTATTCGAGCAAAGGGTCACAGAACGTAAAAAGGAAAAGATAGCCCGCAATGCAAGGGCGATCGCTGAGCTAACCAGTGGTTTCATTCATGTACGACACACATCAGAAACTGGGCAGGAAATAACAGACGTTGAGCAAGGGAGCCTTTTGACTGGAATTCAACAAGCTGTAGCGCCATACAGGCAGCTTTACGTCATTCATGTCATAAGATTTTGGTCTGAGCTGCTTTGGTCGCTTCAATACACTGCAATGGAACTTGGTAAGCCTGATATTCCTTTCTTCAGCGAGATCATTGCACCATTTCTGAATGACGACTCATATATCCGAAAACGGAAGACTTGGGACACTTTCTAGCTTTGGCGATTAAGGCCCAACAAGTCGCTGTTGTCGGACAATTTTTCCACCGCTTCGCGGCTCCAAAATTGCCGCAAAGTTTTGCGTTATGTTTTCAATAAGGCTCGGAGCTTTGAATGGATTTAACTTGGATCAATGTTGTAGATACAGCAGTTAAAATTGGTTTGGGTTCTCTGATATCTGCATTGGCGGCTTATTTGGCTTTGATCAAAAGTCAGTCGCACGAGGATCAAAAAGAAGCCAGGTCTCATTTCTATAGGCTCCAGGAAGAAAAAAAGTCTAAATATGTAGAGCTTCTAGTCCAGTCTCAAGAACTGATACAGGCTAATTTATACGCTAGCTATTCTCCCGATTCCGAGGGCTACAAAAAGTATCTTCGAGCATTTAATGAGGTTCAGATAATATCAAGTGACCCAATAAGATTGGCTGCGTTTAACTTGGTGTCGGATGTTCAGGCGTTTATCTTCCTTAACAAAAACCAACAGGAAATTGAGCTGGTCGATAAAATGGTTGCATCGGCTAGGGAGAAGGTATCTATCTTCCAAAAGGTTGCGCAGGGCGAAGTGACAAAATGCTACCAAAAAAAATAACAAATCAATCAACTTCGTGCCTACGGCGCCGGACAGCCTACATTACGCTTCGCTTCATTGCGGCTGCCGGTTATTGAGGCGTTATATACATAGCGAAATAGGCGCTAATATTGGGAGTGTTATGAAAATCAAGGAACTGATCGAAAAGCTTCAACAGTTTGACCCAGAGCAGTCCATCGCGTGCTATTCAGAAGACGAAGGCCTAAGAGCTGGCGACGGCCCAATACAGATCTTTGAGGTACTAAATGTCTCTGAAGTGGAGGCCGAATCCAGCAGGCTTGACGGCGGCGCAGGAAAACCTTGGTTGAAGTTCGGAAAATCTGGCAACTCTTCAAAATTTGCTCTTATAGAAATCACATCTGATGCCCAGTGCTCGCAGGACAGGGGATAACCAAGCGCATCAGTACGCAGCCCTCGGCTGCCGGGCGCTCGCAAGTGCGCCGCTGTGGCGGTATTAAGTGGTGAAATGTCATGACTGAATTAGATCCTTGTGTGAATGCGACAGAGCTAGCCTCCCTATATTTTGATCAATGGATACTTACGGTCTCTCTTAGGACGTACAGTTCAAAAGGTGAAGTAAACGGCATGGTGGCTTTGGTCTTTACCGAGGTGCGCGGTTTTAGGTATCTCGATGAGGGCGATATGTTGAACTATTCTTGGCCCGATAACGCCACTGGGTCCTATTTCGACCAAGTAGAGTCTGGCGGCTGGGTTGAACAAGAAGAAAAGTACGGGAATGTAGTTATGGGAGGTGGCAGCGAGTATTTGATCGCTACCGATAACGAGTGCCTGTGCGTGTTGGCAAGCCGCGAGCCTGTAGTGGTTCGGGATGTTGAGTGACAGAAAGTAACAAGAAAGTGCAAGCGACGAGCGCGTAACCAAGGCGTTAAATTTTACGAGGAAGTATGGGCGATTATCTCTTAACATTCGAAATTAACGAGGAAGGTAAACAGGTTTTCGTTCATGGCGATCCGGTAGGACTAGAGTATTTTGCAAAGCAGCTTCTGGAGATCGCTGCAAAAGCGAAAGCTGGCGAGTTCCCCCATGATCATTATTTCACCGGGGAATGGGGTGGCGACGAATTGTCATCTGAACAGCAGTCTGAACAATGCAGGCTTGTAAATCACGTCAAGGTCTATGGCTGGCCCACGGTTAAGGGTGGCAAACCGTACTCGAGGAAATAGCGAGTCATTCTGGTTGGTTGTGGCCCTGAAGGATCGCCATCGGACGCCCTTATCAGGGCGCCTCGGGATACTGGCGTTAAGGGGTAAGAACTGTGGAAATTCTTCCGCTGGCTGACAAGAAAGAATTCATTGCGGAGTTGGCCGAGCTTCACCATGCGGAGTGGAAGCATTTGAACCCCTCGTTGACTCTGGAAGGTCGGGCCGAAGCCATCGTCGAGGCTGCGGGACGAGAGGGTATCCCTTCGATATTTGTCGCAGTATCCGGAAATCAGCTTGTTGGCTCGGCGGCTCTAGTACAGAACGACATGGACACCAAACCGGATTTAACGCCTTGGCTAGCCGCCGTTTATGTGAAAGAGGCCTTTCGGCACCAAGGCGTAGCAACCGACCTGATCGCTCGATGCGAGACTGAGGCGGCTCGCTCAAACGCTAAGACCTGGTACCTCTACACCGAGTCCGCCTCGAGACTTTATAAGAAACTCGGCTGGCTTCATCTGGAGCGATGCGACTATAAGGGTGTGACGGTTGATGTCATGTACAAGAAGATCACCTCTTAAAAAGCACAGTCTCAGCGGCGACCTTTCCGGTGCGGCTGCGCCTCCATTGCAAGGCCGCTCGTGCTGCGGGCGTTAGGTATCGAAATGGATAACATTGCACAGATCAAGAAATGGATATCGGAAGACGGCATGCGAATTGAGGCCCTTTCCGTTGCACGTTCGCTGGGGTTGAGTGATTGGTGCCTTGCCGCCGGGTTCGTTCGCAACCTGGCGTGGGATAAAGTTCATGGGTATAGCCGCGCCACAGCTCTGAATGACATCGACTTGATCTACTTTGATCCGGACAAGGCAAGCGAGGAAGCGGATAAGGACTTAGAGAGCCGGCTCAAAGCGGTCTCCGACTTTGCATGGTCGGTAAAGAACCAGGCGAGAATGCATAATAGGAATTCAGACAGCCCGTATGCGTCAATTGAAGACGCCATGAGCTACTGGGTAGAAGTGGAAACGGCGGTTGGCGCCACCCTGAATGAAAGTAACGATATAGAAATCGTCGCACCTTTTGGTATTGATGTGCTTTTCGAATACACGATTACGCCGAATCCGAAGAGGCCGAAGCCAGAGGTGTTCGCTCAACGCGTGCAAGAGAAAAGGTGGCTCAAAATTTGGCCGAACCTGGTGGTCAATGTCTGACCATGCGATTAAGTCCGCTCCCTAAGCTCGCTTCGCGCGTTGCTTCCTCAGGAATGGTGTTCTTGCTATGTATTGATGGCTTGATCTCTTTTCTTATGATGGCGCTACCAAGCGCACGAGTATGGCGTCGTACTCATAAAAAAGGCGGCTCCCGTCAGGGAGCCGCCTTTTTTAGAACATCAGCGCCGAAGCGCCGAGTCAAGCTATCTTAGATAACTTGAATGTTCTCTGCCTGCGGGCCTTTCTGGCCTTGGGTCACGTTGAAGCTAACGTTTTGGCCTTCCATCAGGGTTTTGAAGCCTGAGCCGACGATGGCGCTGAAGTGAGCAAAAACGTCTGTGCCAGACTCTTGCTCAATAAAACCGAAACCTTTTGCTTCGTTGAACCACTTAACCGTACCAGTAACTGCTGACATAATCGTACCTACAAATATTATATTAATGGCCCAGTTGGACCGATGGTGCTGGAAAGAGTCTATGACTAAAAAGGCAGGACGATTACGTGCGGAGGAGTTGCTAACTACTGGCAGGGATCGAACAGGTTTTTACATTATAGATCAAAACTTCCTAGCAGGGCGCTACCCTACAGCATATTCTGGCTATGTCAATTTTTATAATTCAAAAAACATAACTATAACCTCCCCTTAGACAGGTGTTATGTGCTGTGAAGACGTATCGAGGCTCATGCCACTGCGGAAGAATCCGGTTTGAAGTGGATGCGGACATTGATCATGTGCGCTCTTGCGATTGTTCCATCTGCCAGCGCAGAGGCGCGCTGAATCATCGCGTAGCGAAAGAGTCGCTGCGCCTACTGGTTCCGTGGAGCGATCTGACGTTGTACCAATGGGGCTCGCGAACAGCGAAAGACTACTTCTGCCCGGTGTGCGGAATCCTGCCCTTCAGACGACCGAGTGACCCGACTGCGCAGGAGCTGCGCGAGGGCGTCGAGCCCTTCGACGGTTGGGCGGTCAATGCAAGGTGCCTGGAAGGGCTCGACCTTGACGCCACTCCCGTCAAAAAAATTTATGGCAGTAGGATTGAACATGACGTCTAGCGGTTGCTCGCAGTCAATGTACACAACCTGGCGGTTGAAGTGTAACGGTCTCAACCAGACTTAGAGCCTATGCCGCTTGGGGTTTTCCTGACGAAATGACTTTGCCAACTTCTTCTGAAGAAGCGCCAAGCGCCAGTAAAGCTCGCATGAGTAAATCGATAGAAACGCCGGGGTCACCTGCTTCCATCTTGGCGACTCGAGACTGGCTGGATTGGATCAGCTTGGCGAGCTCGACTTGGCTCAGATCTTTCTTACGCCGATTTTCTTTGAGAGCGTGGCTGAGAGCCAGCTTCATTCCAAGGTAGGCGGACTCCTCAGGAGTAAGCCCCAGGAACTCATCGGCATCACCAACTTTCCAGCCGTTTTCCTCAAGCTTCTTACGCTTATTGGCATGCATCATGTCGATAAAATATGTCATATCCGACATAACATCAAATGACCTGAGGCCTGGGACGTACTGCTCGGCCGCACTCAACCCGTGTCGGCCGCCGGCGCCATGATGGTGCCCTGGGCCACGGCGCACAGGGTTTCCGAGCCGTCCTCGGCCACCGAGAACAGGTCGCAGCGGCACACCGCCGCCTGGCGGCCTGAGCTTTCCACGCGGGCACGGGCCACCAGGGTGTCGCCCTTGGCCGCCTTCGTGTAGTTGATCTTGAATTCCAGCGTCAGGCCGTCGCCGTACAAGGAGCCGCCGGCGAAGGTCAGGGCGTTGTCGGCGAGATAGCTGAGTATGCCGCCGTGGGGGCGACCATGTTGCTGCAGGAACTCCGGTCGCAGGGCCAGGGAAAGCTGGGCCTCCCCTTCCACGAAACGATCCAGGCGCGCGCCCAGGAAGCGGCTGAACGGCTGCGCCGCGAGGACGCGCTCGCCGAGGGCCTGCATGTCTTGCGGTGTCATGGCGACTCCTCCAGAATGGCAATTAGAATATTATTCTAGAATAAGGTTCTAGTATGAGCGAAGCAAGTCCAGCGCGGCCCCGCGCCGGCGCCCGGGAGCGTGTACTGGCGGCGGCACTGGCCTGCGCCACCGAATGCGGCATGGACGCGGTCACCATCGATGCGATTCGCCTCCGCAGCGGCGTCAGCGTGGGTAGCCTTTATCACCACTTCGGCGACAAGCAGGGCGTGTTCGCCGCTCTGTTCGTGGCCGGGGTGGAGCATTTCGGCGAGATCGCGATGGCGGCCATGGCGAGAAGCGATTCCGCCGAGGCGGGCTTGCGTGCTCTGGTGGAGGATTATCTGAACTGGGTCGTGGCGCATCCGGACTGGGCGCGTTTCCTGCTTGCGGCTCGCCCTCGCCTGGAGAGCGCGGCCGGACCATTACTGCGCGACGCCAACGGCCGCTACTTCACGGCTCTTCGGGACTGGCTGAAACGTTGGCCGGAGACCCGACATCTGGCCGGGCGCCCTGCTCTGGTGCTGGCCCTCGTGTTCGGTCCGGTGGATTACTTGGTTCGGCCCTGGCTGGACGGGCTGATGCCGGCCAGTCCGCTGGAGCATCGGGACGCGTTAGCAGATGCCGCGGTGCGGGCGTTGCTGGGCGGTTAACACGGGAAAGCCGCATCCGTTTGGCTACGTTTAAAACCAGGACATTGATCCGGCACAGAGGAGCGGTATGATATTGTCATACTTTGCTGTGTTAGGAGCACCGGCTATGAGCATGCACCGGAAAACCATCACGCTGACGGAACAACAAGACGACTGGGTGAAAGGCCAAATTGAAAACGGTCACTTTGGCAATGATAGTGAGTATATCCGCGATCTTATCCGAAGGGACCAGCAGGCCAAGGAGCGCCTTGCTACGCTGAGGCAGGCCCTCGTTGAGGGTGAGTCAAGCGGGCAACCCAAGCCGCTTGATATAGCCGCCATCAAGGCGGCTGGTCGCAAACGAGTGAAGGCGCCTGATTAGTGCTTAAGCTGAGCGTCACGCCGAAGGCCGAGTCGGATCTCATCGGGATTTGGATGTATACCTGTGAAGAATGGGGTGCGGATCAGGCGGATACATACTTGGATCGGCTGGCGGCCGGGATGGAACAGCTCATCAATTATCCGTCACTCGGCACGGACTATACCCACGTTCTTCCCGGGTATCGCAGATTGCAGGTGGAGCATCACACTGTTTTTTATCAGGTGCTTGAGCCGGAGGTGCTTGTTGTTCGTGTCCTGCACGAGGACATGGATGCACCCGAAAGGCTCCTGGATTAACGGCGTTACAGGGCCATCCACTGCGCCCGCCGCGTCTATGGCGGGCCCTAACTGCGTAGCGTTCAATGTGGCTGCCCTTGCCAAGAAGTGATACTTTAGTGTCACTATGGATTCGGTCCAAGGTGAGACCATGAAAGTTGAGCTGGTTACAAACCTGAAGCGTCAGGCCACAAAGATTCTCGCGGATTTGCACATCTCCAAGGAGCCGGTGCTGATCACGGAACACGGTCAGCCATCCGCCTATCTCGTCGACGTGCAGGATTACGAGTTCATGCAGCGTCGGCTTGAGTTGCTTGAGGGGCTCTCACGGGGAGAGCGGGCTGTACTTGAGGGAAGAACGTACAGCCAAAGTGAGGCCAGGGAGAAAATGAGTAAATGGCTGAGGTAGTTTGGACGGAACCCGCGCTTCAGCAATTGGATGCTGTCGCTGAGTACATTGCTTTGGACAATCCTGCCGCGGCCAGCGATCTGGTCAACGCAGTGCTCGATAATGTCGAGCGACTAAACGCATTTCCTCAGTCCGGACGTCTCCCTCCTGAGCTGCCCAATTCCGTGTACCGGGAAGTCGTGGTGCCGCCGTGCCGCGTTTTTTATCGTGAGGAGGGGGCGCGGGTTCTTATCCTTTACGTCATGCGCGAGGAGCAGCAGCTTAGGACCTACATGCTTGGAAGCCGCCAGCCTTAAGCCGCATCCCGCTTAGCGATAGCCCGCAGCACCAGCCGGCACTGGTTGTCGCCGTATTCGCGGATGTCGGCGGCGGCCTGTTCGGCGTTACGGGCGAGCACGTTTTCCAGCAGCCGCTGGAAGATCTTCAGTGACATGTCGAATTCGGTGGTGTCTTCCTGCAGGGCGATGAACGAGAAGCGCTTGAGCAGGGGCACCAGGTCTTCGATGTCGTCGGCCAGGTAGCGGTTGCGGGCGAAGCGGGCGGTGGCCATTTCCACGAAGCGGAAGGCGACCTGGTGGGCGCCGGGCATGTCGGCGTTGCGGTAGTGGCGCTCCAGCTCGGGCAGCATCATGGCCAGATCCTCGATCTCGCCGGGTTTCCAGTCCCGGGCGGCCTGGGCGGCCAGGTGGGAGAGCAGCAGGAACAGGAAGTTATACAGGTCGCGGACCTCGCTTTCCGTGACCTCGCAGACCCGCGCGCCCCGGCGCGGTTGCAGCCGGATCAGATGACGCTTTTCCAGCAGCCTGAAGGCCTCTCTAAGTGAGTTAGTGCTCACATCCAGCTCTTTGGCGAGTTCCGCTTCCGGCAGCTTTTCGCCGGGCGCGAGGTCGCCGCGCACGATGCGTTCGCTCAGGTGCTCGGCAATCTGTTCACTGAGACTCACTGCTTTCAGCGACATGGGGCTCCTCCGGGTTCTGGTGGCTATTATCCGCGCACTTTCCTTCTGTGTCACGAATTGAGTTGTTTGACAATTCAAGAATTGCTGTTAATGTTGCCATCGAAGAATGACAAAGTAATGGCTGAGTCGGCCGGATCCGTCCGCTCGACCGCCTGCTGGCTAAAGACAGAGCCTGGCGAGGACCACGGCCAGGGAGGAGACGAACCATGTTCGCGAAAATGCATTCCGATACCATGCTGAAGCTTAAAAAGTGGGGTTATCTGGCCTTCTGGGCGGCGGTGCTGCCGTTGCTGCCCATGAGCGCCTTCATCGGCCGCGAGTCCGGCACCCAGGACTATTGGGCCTGGTTCCTGTATTTCGTGGTGTTCGGCATCATTCCGGTGCTCGATTACATCATCGGCAAGGACCCTTCCAACCCGGACGAGCACCAGCAGGTGCCTTCCATGAGCCAGGAGCGCATCTACACCAGCGCGCTGTTCCTGATGGGCTTTATCTGGCTGGGCGTGTTGTTTTTCGCCGGCTGGGTGTTCGTGAATAACGATTATTCCCTGCTCGGCCAGTTGGGCTGGATTGTCTCCATCGGCACCGTGGGCGGCATCATCGCCATCAACCTGGGCCATGAGTTCGTGCACAAGGATCCCAAGTTGGAGAACTGGATGGGCGGCCTGCTGCTGTCCTCGGTGACCTACGCGGGCTTCAAGGTGGAGCACGTCCGTGGCCACCACGTGCATGTGTCCACCCCGGAAGACGCGTCCTCGTCCCAGTACAACCAGGGCCTGTACGAGTTCCTGCCGCGTGCCTTCAAGCACAACTTCCTGAACGCCTGGAAGCTGGAGAAGCAGTACCTGGAGCGTAAGGGTAAGAAGAACTTCAGCCGCCACAACGAGCTGATCTGGTGGTATTCGATTTCCGCGCTGTTCGCGGTGGCGTTCGGTCTCGCGTTCGGTTGGATGGGCGTGCTGTTCTTCGTGGCGCAGAGCTTCGTGGCCGCTTTTACCCTGGAAGTGATCAACTATATCGAGCACTACGGCCTGCACCGCCGGGTCACCGACAAGGGCCGCTACGAGCGGGTGACCCCGGCGCACAGCTGGAACTCCAACTACCTGCTTACCAATCTGGCGCTGTTCCAGCTGCAGCGTCACAGCGACCACCACGCCTACGCCAAGCGCCGCTACCAGGTGCTGCGTCACTACGAAGAGAGCCCGCAGCTGCCGGGCGGTTACGCCGCCATGTACGTGCTGGCGCTGGTGCCGCCGCTGTGGAAGAAAGTGATGAACCCCCGTGTGGAAGCCTACTACGAGGGGGAGATGGACCAGCTGTTCCGTGGCGAACGACGGGTCAACAACATCGCCTGATTTCTGCTCGGGACGAGCGATTCGACCCCTTTTGCCCCGCTACCCCGCGGGGCTTTTTTTTGGGTTCCCTTTAGCGCGTTCAGTCGCCGGTGAAGTCCGGCGCGCGCTTGTCGATAAAGGCCTGCACCGCTTCCTGGTGGTCCGAGGTGGAGTGGGCCAGCGCCTGCATGGCGGCGGACATTTCCAGCAGGGCGTCCAGGCGCAGGGAGCGGCCGGCCCACAGCAGCCGCTTGGTCATGCGCACCGCCTGGGTGGGGTTCACGGCGATGCGCTGCGCCAGGGCGCGGGCTTCGTCGAGAAGCTGGTCGTCCGGCACCACCCGGGACACCAGGCCGCAGGCCAGCGCTTCGTCCGCTTTGACGCGGTCGCCGGTGAGCGCCATCTCCGCCGCCTTGGAAAAGCCCACCACCCGCTGCAGCAGCCAGGCGCCGCCGTCGCCGGGGATGATGCCCAGCTTCACGAAGCTCTCCGCGAACCAGGCGCTTTCGCCGGCGATGCGCAGATCGCACATGCAGGCCAGGTCGCAGCCGGCGCCCACCGCCGGGCCGTTCACCGCCGCGATCACCGGCACTTCCAGCTTCTCGAACGCCAGCGGAATGCGCTGGATGCCCTGCTTGTAGTTGAGGCGGGTCTTGGCCGGGCGGGCATCGTTGAGGCCGCCGGCGGCGCCCATCTTTTTGACGTTGCCGCCGCTGGAGAAGGCGCTGCCGGCGCCGGTGAGGATTGCCACGCGGGCGTCCGGGTCGGTTTCCAGCCGCTCCAGGGCGGCCAGCAGCGCCTCGATCATGTCGTCATCGGAGATCGGGTTGCGGGTCTCCGGGCTGTTAAGGGTGAGGGTGACGATGCCGTCGTCGCGCTGGTACTGGATCAATTCGCTCATGGGAACTCCATGCTAATGTTGGATAGGTAAATAATAACGACCCATCGGGAGAGCCTAATTCAATGAGCAGCGACACGTCTTCATCCTCCACCGGTCGGGTGATCCTGCCCGCTCCGGATCTCGACTGGCTGGCCCTGCACCAGGAGCCGGTACTGGAACCGGAGCGGGCCATCATCGACCCGCACCACCATCTTTGGGACGCGCCGCGCCCTCGCTACCTGCGCGATGACATCGAGCGCGACCTGGCCGCCGGCCACGACGTGCGCGCCACGGTGTTCGTGGAATGTTCCGAAGGGTACTACAGCGACGGCGACGAGGCGCTGCGCCCGGTGGGCGAAACCGTGTTCGCCGAGGGCGTGGCCGCCGCCACCGGCGGGCGGGTGTGCACTGGCATCGTCGGCTACACGGACCTGCGCCAGGGCGCGGCGGTGAAAGGCATGCTGGAGGCCCACCTGGAAGCCGGCAAGGGCCGCTTTCGGGGCATTCGCCAGTCCAGCGTCTGGGACCCGGACCCCAATATCCGCACCACCCGCCGGGTGCTGCCGGCGGGCCTGCTGCTGGACCAGGAGCTGCGACGCGGTTTCGCCGAGCTGGCGCCGCTGGGTCTGAGCTTTGACTGCTGGAATTACTTTCATCAGATCGACGATCTCACCGACCTGGCGCGGGCCTTTCCGGAAACTAATATCGTGCTCGACCACGTCGGCGGCGTGCTGGGCGTGGGCGATTACGCCGGCCGGGGCGAGCAGGTGTTCAGTGAGTGGCGCCGCGCCATCGAGGCGCTGGCCGCCTGCCGCAATGTGTCGGTGAAGCTGGGCGGGCTGGGCATGCACAGCTGCGGCTTCGAGCTGGATCAACGGCCCCGGCCGCCCTCTTCCCAGGAACTGGCCGACCTGTGGCGGCCCTGGTTTCAGGTCTGCGTGGACGCCTTCGGCGTGGAGCGCGCCATGTTCGAGAGCAATTTCCCGGTGGACCAGCTGTCCTGTTCCTACGCGGTGCTGTGGAACGCCTTTAAACGGCTGGCCGGGGCGTGCTCCGAGGCGGAGAAGCAGGCGCTGTTTTACGACACCGCGAAGCGGGTCTACCGGCTCGACGTGCCCTGACCTACTGGCGCCAGAACAGCGGCGTGAACAGCACCAGGAAGGTGAAGATCTCCAGGCGGCCGAGCAGCATCAGAACGGTCATCATCCACTTGGCTTCGTCGGTGATGTTGGCGAAGCCGCCGCCCACCTGGCCGATGCCCACGCCCAGGTTGTTGATCGACGCGGCCACCGCGCTCACCGCGGTGGTCAGGTCCATGCCGGTCATGGTGAACAGCAGGGTAAAGATCACCGACAGGGTGATGTACACGCCGACGAACCCCCACACCGCCTGCAGCACCCGGTCGTTGACCACATGCTTGCCGAAGCGCAGCGCGAACACGCCATTGGGATAGATCAGCCGGCGCAGCTCGCGGATGCTGTGGCGGAACACCAGCGCGGCCCGCACCACCTTCATGCCCGCCGCCGTGGAGCCGGCGCAGCCGCCGACAAAACTGGTGAGCACCAGCAGCAACGGAATAAAGCCCGGCCAGGCCGCCGCGTTGGTGCTGGTCAGGCCGGTGCCGGTGCCGAACGACGCCACCTGGAAGGCGGCGTGGCGGGTGGCTTCGCCGGGCTCTTCGTGAATGCCGAAAACCAGCAGGCCGCCGCCCACCATCAGCATGTAGAGGAGCATCAGGCCGAGGAAGAAGCGGCATTCCGGGTCGCGCATATAGGCGAGCAGGCTCTTGCCGCGCCACACCGCGAAGTGCAGCGCGAAGCTGATGCCGCCGATCAGCATGAACACGGTGGCGATAATGTCGATGGGCGTGCTGTTCCAGTACGCCATGGACGCGTCGTGGGTGGAGAAGCCGCCGGTGGAGACGGTGCTGAAGCTGTGGCAGATGGCGTCGAACAGCGTCATGCCGGCGGCCCAGTAGGCCAGCGCGCAGGCGATGGTGATGGCCAGGTAGACGTACCACAGCGCCTTGGCGGTCTCGGCGATGCGCGGCGTCAGCTTGGACTCCTTCATCGGGCCGGGAATCTCCGCCTTGTACAACTGCATGCCACCAATGCCCAGCATCGGCAGGATCGCCACCGCCAGCACGATAACGCCCATGCCGCCCAGCCACTGCAGCTGCTGGCGGTAAAACAGCATGGACTTGGGCAGATCGTCCAGGCCGGACAGCACCGTGGCGCCGGTGGTGGTCAGGCCGGACACGGATTCGAACACCGCGTCGGTGAAGCCCACCGGCACCGCCTCGGAGATCAGCATCGGCAGCGCGCCGATCACCCCCAGCACCGACCAGAACAGGGTCACCACTAGGAAGCCGTCGCGGGTCTGCAGCTCGGCGCGCTGGCGGAAGAACGGCAGCCACAGCGCCAGCCCCAGCAGCATGGAAATGGTGAACGACACCAGGAAGGGGCCTTCGCTGCCGTCCCGGTACAGATAGGCCACCGCCACCGGCGGCATCATGGTGAAGCTGAAGACCACCAGCAGCAGGCCCAGAATCTTCGAGATCAGCGCGAAGTGCATGGGCAGGGTCCCCTAGAAGAACGTGAAACCAACTTGGAACAGTTTTTCCACGTCCCGAATGCGGCGTTTGTCGATCAGGAACAGAATCACGTGGTCGTCCGGCTCGATGACGATGTCGTCATGGGCGATCAACACCTTCTCGCCGCGCACCACGGCGCCGATGGTGGTGCCCTCCGGCAGGTCGATGTCCTCGATGGCGCGGCCCACCACCTTGGAGGACTTGGCGTCGCCGTGGGCGATCGCCTCGATGGCCTCGGCCGCGCCCCGGCGCAGGGAGTAGACGTTGACCACGTCGCCGCGCCGCACATGGGTAAGCAGGCTGCCGATGGTGGACTGCTGCGGCGAGATCGCGATGTCGATGTCGTGGCCCTGCACCAGATCCACATAGGCCGGGTTGGCGATCAGCGTCATCACCTTGCGCGCGCCGAGGCGCTTGGCCAGCAGCGACGCCATGATGTTGGCCTCGTCGTCGTTGGTCAGCGCGCAGAACACGTCGGTGTTCTCGATGTTGGCCTTGAGCAGTTCGTCACGATCGGTGGCCAGGCCCTGCAGCACCACGGTGTGGCCCAGCCGCTCGCCGAGCCATTCGGCCCGCTGCGGCGAGCGCTCGATGATTTTCACGTTGTAGCGGTGCTGGATGCTCTTCGCCAGCCGGTAGCCGATGTTGCCGCCGCCGGCGATCAGCACCCGCTTGTAGTTGTGCTCGAGGCGGCGCAGCTCGCTCATCACCGCGCGGATGTCGTTCTTGGCGGCGATGAAGAACACTTCGTCGTCCGCTTCGATGACGGTGTTGCCCTCGGGAATGATCGGCCGGTTGCGGCGGAAGATCGCCGCCACCCGGGTTTCCACGTTGGGCATGTGCTTGCGCAGCTCACGCAGCTCGTTGCCCACCAGCGGGCCGCCGTAATAGGCGCGCACCGCCACCAACTGCACGCGGCCGGTGGCGAAGTTCACCACCTGCAGGGCGCCGGGGTGTTCGATCAGCCGCTTGATGTAGTCGGTGACCACCTGTTCCGGGCTGATGATCACGTCGATGGGAATGGCGTTTTCGTTGAACAGCTTGTCCGCGCGGCTGGTGTAGTGGGCGGTGCGGATACGGGCGATCTTGGTGGGGGTGCGAAACAGCGTGTAGGCCACCTGGCAGGCGACCATGTTGACCTCGTCGGAATTGGTCACGGCGATCAGCATGTCGGCGTCTTCGGCGCCGGCTTCCTTGAGCACCCAAGGATAGCAGCCCATGCCGAGCACGGTGCCAATGTCCAGACGGTCCCCCAGTTCCCGCAAGCGTTCGCCGTCGATGTCGATGACGGTGATGTCGTTGCGTTCCCCCGCCAGGTTCTCCGCCAGGGTGCCGCCCACCTGGCCGGCACCGAGAATGATGATCTTCATGATCGCTGGTCGGTCACCTTGTTGTCGTCGGCCGCCTTGCGTTTATGCAGGCAGGCCAGGTAAAAGCCGTCGGGCCCGTTATCCCGTGTCAGCAGTTGCCATCCCGCCGCCACCGGGGCCGCGTCGGACGGCCGCTCGGTGCGGTCCTCGGCGTCGTCGGTGCGCGCCAGAAAGTCCGCGATCTGGCGGTCGTTCTCGTCGCGCAGCACCGAGCAGGTGGCGTACACCAGCCGGCCGCCGGGGCGCAGAAGCGGCCATAGTGCATCCAGCATGCGCGCTTGTAAATCCACCAAGGGTGGCAGGTCGGTGCGCCGACGGTGCCATTTCACGTCCGGCTGACGGCGCAAAATGCCGCTGGCGGAACAGGGCGCGTCGAGCAGGATGGCGTCGAAGGGTTCGCCGTCCCACCAGGCGGCCGGCTCGGCGGCGTCGCCTTGCACCAACTCGGCCTCGGCGCCGATGCGGCGCAGCGCGTCGCGTACCCGGTCCAGCCGGCGCGCGGACAGGTCCAGGGCGGTGACCCGGGCGCCGGGGAAGGCTTCCAGGATCTGGCCGGTCTTGCCGCCGGGGGCGGCGCAGGCGTCCAGCACCCGGCCGCCGTTCGGCGCCGCCAGGTGTTCCACCGGCAACTGAGCCGCTTCGTCCTGCACCGAATAGCCGCCGCTGTCGAAACCGGGCAGCTGCGACACCGGGCGCGGCGGCGATAAATACAGGCTCCACGGCGACAGGTCGCCGGGCCGGGCGCCGTCGCCGAGCTCGGCCAGGGCCTGGTCGCGGCTGTGCTGGCGACGGTTCACGCGCAGGGTGAACGGCGGCGGCGCCAGGGCCGCCCGGGCCAGGTCGTCGGCCTGTTCCGGCCAGTCCTGCTGGAACGACCGCCATAGCCAGCCGGGCAGTGAATAGCGCACCGCCGGGTCGTAGTCGGCGAACACCTGCGCCGGGTCCAGGCCGTCGGCCTTGCGCAGCAGGGCGTTGATCAGGCCGCTGGCCCAACCCGCCTTCAGCTGACGGCAGAGCTCCGGGTAGGCGTTGACCACCGCGTGGGCCGGGCGCTCCGTGAACCACAGTTCATAGAGGCCGCACAGCACCGCCAGGCGCACCGCCTGGGCCTTGGGTTTGAGGGGCTTGTCGAGCTGGCTGTTGAGCCACTGGTTGAGCGGCCGCAGGTGGCGGCAGACGCCGAAGCAGAGGTCGCGCATCAGGCCGCCGGCGGCGCCGTCGGGCACGCCCCGGGCAAGCACTTCGCGGAGGCTGGCGCCGTCCCCCTCGCCGGGCAGTACCCGCTCCAGGGCGCGCACCGCCGCCAGCCGGGGATCCGGCGCCTTATTCAAGGGTGGCCCCCGGCTGGAACAGCTCCGGGTGGCCGCGTCGTACCTCGGCCACGGTCATGGGGCGTTTGCCGGGCAGCTGTACCCGGCTCAAGAGAACGGCACCGTCGCCGCAGGCCACCGGCAGGCCCTCGTCGCTGACGGTGACGATGCGGCCGGGCTCCGGCTCGCCGGTGTCCGGAACCTCCTCGGCGTCCCATACCCGCAGGGGCTGGCCGCCGAAGTCCACCCAGGCCACCGGCCAGGGGTTGAAGGCGCGCACCCGGTTGACCAGGGCGGCGCCGGGCAGCCGGAAGTCCAGCCGGGCGCCGGCCTTGGTCAGTTTGGCGGCGTAGGTGACGCCCTCTTCCGGTTGCGGCCGGGCCTGTTCCAGGTAGCCGGGCAGATCCTCAAGCACGGTGCCCAGTAGCCGGGCGCCCTGCTCGGCCAGGCGGTCGTGCAGCTCGCCGCCGGTCTCGCGCGCCCCGATGGTCAGCGCCTCGCTGAGCAGCATCGGGCCGGTGTCCAGGCCGGCGTCCATCCGCATGATGGTGGTGCCGGTTTCCCGGTCGCCGGCCTGGATCGCCCATTGGATCGGCGCCGCGCCGCGCCAGCGCGGCAGCAGTGAGCCGTGCACGTTGACGCAGCCGAGCCGGGGCAGGGCCAGCACGGCGCGGGGAATAATCAGGCCGTAGGCGACCACGATCAGCGCGTCCAGATCCAGCTCGCGCAGCCGGTTCTGGATCTCGTCGGTTTTCAGGGTGTCCGGCTGCAGCACCGGCAGGTCGTGTGCCAGGGCCAGTTTTTTCACCGGCCCGGGCTGTACTTTCTTGCCGCGGCCGGCGCCGCGATCCGGCTGGGTGAGCACCGCGGCGACGGTGTGCGGGCCGTCGAGCAGCGCTTGCAGGCTGACGGCGGCGAAATCCGGGGTGCCGGCGAAGGCAAGGCGAAGCGGTTTCAAATCAGTTCTCAGGCCTGTTGGCGGTGTACTTTCTGAAGCTTCTTCTTGATCCGATCACGCTTCAGGCGGGACACATAATCGACAAAGAGCTTGCCGTTGAGGTGGTCGATCTCGTGCTGAATGCAGGTGGCCAGCAGCCCGTCGGTCTCGATCTCGAACGGCTCGCCGTTGCGGTCCAGGGCGCGGATGCGCACCCGCGAGGGGCGCTCCACCTTCTCGTAGAAGCCGGGCACCGACAAGCAGCCCTCTTCATAGGGGGCCAGATCCTCGGTGAGGGGCGTGATCTCCGGGTTGATGAACACCTGCGGCTGATCACGGGTTTCCGACACGTCGATCACCAGAACCCGCTTGTGCACGTTCACCTGGGACGCCGCCAGCCCGATTCCCGACGCCTCGTACATGGTTTCAATCATGTCGTCGATCAGTTTGCGAAGCGCGTCATCCACCGTCTCGACCGGTTTTGCTACCGTGCGAAGGCGTGGGTCTGGGAATTCGAGTATCTCAAGCTTGGCCATGGGGCTCCTGAGTTTTCAAACACTTGGGAAGGTGCTTTAAAGTCGGTTGCTAAATATATGATAGCGTTGCTAATATCCAAAAACGACTGTGCTCGATCCGGGGGTGTGTTCGCCGTTCCGCGGACACCAATAATGATAAAAGGAATCCGCTGATGATGAAATCGCTGCAGCGAATCCTGTACGTGGGGTTGCTGGTGGTGACGTCCGCCGTCATGGCCGACACCATCGCGCTACGAGACGACCATCCTAGTGTGTATTACGTCAAAAAGGGCGATACCCTTTGGGACATCAGCGGTCGTTTTCTCGAGAACCCCTGGCAGTGGCCGGAACTCTGGCACGACAACCCGGAGATCGACAACCCGCATTTGATCTATCCCGGCGATGAAATCCGCCTATTCTGGCAGGATGGCGAGCCGCGCCTGGCGGTCAACCGGGATAACGTGAAGCGCAGCAAACTGTCCGACGGCACCGTCAAGCTGACGCCCCGCGTCCGCGAAGTGGACCGCGACAGCGCCATCCCCGCGATTCCCATGAGCGCCATCCAGAGCTATCTGAAAGACGCCCTGGTGATGGACCGTGACGAGATTCTCGCCGCGCCCTATCTGATCGGCGGCCAGGACCGCCGGGTGGTGTTCGGCATGGGCGACACCGTCTACGCCCGGGATCCGGAAGACCGCTTCGCCGACCTGCAGCGCCGCTACGGCATCTACCGGGTGGGCGAGGAATACGTGGACCCGGAAACCCGGGAAGTGCTCGGCTACGAAGCCCGCCGCATCGGCCTGGCCAGCGTCCGCGACCAGGAAGAGGACATGACCACCCTGGAGGTGATCCGCTCCTCCGAGGACGTGCGCGTGGACGACCGCCTGTTCCAGCAGCCGGACCGGGAAGTGCGCGCGGTACTCTACCCCCATGCCCCCGACGAGAAAGTCACTGGCAACATCATTCGTTTCTTCGACCGCATCAACAGTGTGGCGCGCAACGACGTGGTGGTGATCAACCGGGGCGAGCGCGAGGGCATGGAACCCGGCCACGTGCTGGAAATCTTCCAGCAGGGCGAGCTGGTGCGTGACCGCCAGCAGGATGAAATGGTGCGTCTGCCGCGCACCAAGGCCGGCACTCTGGTGCTGTTCCGGGTCCATGAAAAGGTCAGCTACGGCCTGATCATGGAGTCCACCCGGCCGATCTACATGAAGGACATCGTGGAGAGCCCGGAAGGCAGCTACTGATTCTAGTCTGATAACCGTCTAGCACGGCGCACAGGGAGGTGCGCGATGGATGCCCAACTCAAACGGCTGGTGCTGTGCGCCGCCTTTTCACCCTACTCGGCCCTTCTCGGCCGGATATTGCGTGAACACTCCCCCGACGATACCCCGCTGGACCACTTCCGGTCCTGGCTGCCCAATAAAAACCGGTTGCCGGATCGGCGGCTGCGGCACCCGGAGGACCTGCATGGCCCTCTGACGGCCCTGTCGGGCCTCGGCTGGCGCTGGCTGGCCCTGGGCGACGACGACTATCCGCCGCTGCTGGCGGACCTGCCGGACGCGCCGGGGGTGCTGGCGGTACGCGGTGACCCGGCGGTGATCTCTGGCCCGCAGCTGGCCATGGTGGGCGCCCGCGCCGCCTCCGCCGACGGCACCGACAACGCCTTCCGCTTTGCCCGCTCGCTGGCCGCCGCCGGCTTCGCCATCACCAGCGGCCTGGCGCTGGGCGTGGACGCCGCCGCCCACCGGGGCGCCCTGGCCGCCGGCGGCACCACGGTGGCGGTGCTCGGCAACGGCCCGGACCGGGTCTACCCGCCCCACCACCGCAAGCTGGCGCAGCAGATCATCGAGGGGGGTGGTGTTCTGGTCACCGAATTCGCCCCCGGTAGCCAGCCGCGCAGGGAGTACTTTCCGGCGCGTAACCGGATTATCAGCGGCCTCAGCTTCGGCACCATCGTGGTGGAAGCGGCGCTGCGCAGCGGCTCGCTGATCACCGCGCGCACCGCCGCCGAGCAGGGCCGCGAGGTGTTCGCCATTCCCGGCTCGCTGCACAACCCGCTCAGCAAGGGCTGCCACCGGCTGCTGCGCGACGGCGCCAACTGGCTGGAGAGCGTCGACGATGTGCTGCACGCCTTCGGCGACTTCCGCCGCACCCTGGAGGACAGCCCGGCGCTGTCGGCGGCCCGCGGGCCGGACGACACCAGCGGCCTGCTGGCGCATTTCACCACCGGCATCAACAGCCTGGACGACCTGGCCCGACGCAGTGGCCTGGCGATGACCGAACTGGCGGAACAGCTCGCCGACCTGGAGTTGGAAGGCAGGATCAAGCGGGTGGCCGGCGGCTACAGCCGCCATCGCGGGCTTGCCTGACCGTCCGGGCTTGGGTACCTTCGCGGCCAGTAACCACACGAGGAACGGTGATGACCCCGCACACAACGGCGTCCGGCCAGCATCTGCTCAGTGCCGCGCACATTATTCGCGCCGGCGGCGTTATCGCCTATCCCACCGAGACCGTCTACGGCCTGGGCTGCGACCCCTTCGATAAGGACGCGGTGCGGCGGCTGCTGGCGATCAAACAGCGGCCGGTGGAGAAAGGCCTGATTCTGGTTGCTTCGGACCTGGACCAGCTCGACGGCCTGGTGCGCCTGGACGACGTCCAGCGGGAACGGCTGCGCCAGGCCTGGCCGGCGCCGGTGACCTACCTGCTGGACGCCACCGAGCGGGTGCCGGCGTGGATTCGCGGCGTCCACCCCAAGGTGGCGGTGCGGGTCAGCGCCCACCCGCTGGCGCGGGCGCTGGCGGCGGCGGTGGGCACGCCGATCGTCTCCACCAGCGCCAACCGGGCCGGGCGGCCCCCGGGCCGCAACCGGTTCCAGGTCGGCAAGGCCCTGGGTAGCGATCTGGACTTCATCGTCACCGGCGATTGTGACCCGCGCGGCAAGCCGTCCACCATCATCGATCTGCAAAGCGGTCGTACCCTGCGAGACTGACATGAATGACGTATCCCCCCAGGCGGTGAAGGACTATCTGCTCGATCTGCAGGACCGCATCTGCGCGGAACTGGAGAGCGAGGACGGCCAGGGCCGCTTCCAGGAAGACGCCTGGGACCGGGCGGAAGGCGGCGGTGGCCGCAGCCGCGTGCTCACCGAAGGCGCGGTGATCGAAAAAGGCGGGGTTAATTTCTCCCATGTGTTCGGCGAGCGGATGCCGCCCTCCGCCACCGCCCACCGGCCGGAGCTGGCCGGGCGTTCGTTCCAGGCCATGGGCGTGTCGCTGGTGATCCACCCGCACAACCCCTATGTGCCCACCAGTCACGCCAATGTGCGCTTCTTCGTCGCGGAAAAAGAAGGCGAAGCCCCGGTGTGGTGGTTCGGCGGCGGCTTCGACCTGACCCCCTTTTACGGCTTCGAGGAAGACGCGGTGGCCTGGCACCGGGCCGCCCGGGACGCCTGCGCGCCGTTCGGCGACGAACTCTACCCGGAGTTCAAGCGTTGGTGCGACGACTACTTCTATATCAAGCACCGCGACGAGCCGCGCGGCGTGGGCGGGCTGTTCTTCGATGACTTCAACCGCCTCGACTTCGAGCGCAGCTTCGCGCTGATGCGCAGCATCGGCGACGGCTTTATCAGCGCCTACCGGCCGATCATGGCGCGCCGCAAGGCACTGCCCTACGGCCAGCGTGAGCGCGACTTCCAGCTCTATCGCCGTGGCCGCTATGTGGAATTCAACCTGGTCTACGACCGGGGCACCCTGTTCGGCCTGCAGTCCGGTGGCCGCACCGAGTCGATCCTGATGTCGCTGCCACCCCTGGTGCGCTGGGACTACGACTGGCAGCCGGAGCCCGATTCGCCGGAAGCCGAGCTGCATGAGAAATTCCTGATCCACCGGGAGTGGCTATGAGCGACCGTTACGCGGTATTCGGCAATCCGGTGAGCCACAGCCGTTCGCCGGACATCCACCACGCCTTTGCAGCCCAGCGCGGCGCGGACCTGGTCTACGAGCGCATCGAAGCGCCGGTGGACGGTTTCCCGGCGGCGGTGAGCGCGTTCTTCGACGCCGGCGGGCGCGGCGTCAACGTCACCGTGCCGTTCAAGGAGCAGGCCTTCGATCTGTGCGACCGGCTCACCGAGCGGGCCCGCCAGGCCGGCGCCGTGAACACCCTGTGGCGGGTGGACGGCGCCCTGCACGGCGACAACACCGACGGCGCCGGCCTGGTGGCCGACCTGCGCGGCAACCAGGGCTGGGCCCTGGCGCACCGGCGGGTGCTGGTGCTCGGCGCCGGCGGCGCGGTACGCGGCGTGCTCGGCCCGCTGCTGGCCCAGGGCCCGGCGGAGGTGGTAATCGCCAACCGCACCCTGGAGCGCGCGGAAGCGCTGGTGGAGCGCTTCGCCGGCCAGGGCGTGCCCATGCACGCCGCCGCCCTGGATCAGCTGCAACAACCGTTCGACGTGCTGATCAATGCGATCTCCGCCGGGCTGCACGGCGACATGCCGGCGCTCGATCCGAAGCTGGTGGCGCCGGGGTCGGTGGCCTACGACATGGTGTACGGCGCCGAGCCCACGCCGTTCATGCGCTGGGCGGAGCGCCTTGAGGCGGCGGCGGTGTGCGACGGCCTGGGCATGCTGGTGGAGCAGGCGGCGGAAGCCTTCCAGGTGTGGCGCGGCTGGCGCCCGGATACCGCGCCGGTGCTGGCCGGGCTGCGCGGCGCTTGAGCGACCCCACGCGTCATTTTACAAACTTTGTCGCGTTGCGGCTGGCGGCGCTGGCCGAAATCCGCTGAAATATTCGCCAATTGCCGCCCCTGCCTGGGCTGGCCTTTTTGTCTTTTATGCGCTGAGGAAAACTCATGTTTTTGCCACGCTTGGTGGTATTGCTTGCCGCGAGTCTTGTCTGTGGTCTGGTTCAGGCCAACACCTTCGGTTTTTCCTGGGATAACGACGCTTTCCTGGGCCAGGACAAAAACTACACCAACGGCGTCCGGTTCAGCTGGGTCGGTGACGGTCAGTCGGATTGCCAAGCCAACGGCGGCCTGACCTGTGGCGTGGCCCGGGCGCTGGACCCGCTGCCGGGGGTGTCGGCCTCCGATGAGCGGCACGCACTTACCGTCAGTCTTCAGCAGATCATGATCACCCCGTCCGATATCACACGTACCACACCGGATTACAACGACTACCCCTATGTAGGCTATTCCAACCTGGAGGTGGGCCTGTTCAGCTGGGACAAGAAGAACCTGTTCGGCTACGGCGTGCGTGCCGGCATCGTCGGCCCGGATTCCGGTGCCGAGCAATCGCAGAAGTTCGTGCATAAGGTGGTCGGCGCCAACGAGCCCCAGGGCTGGGACGACCAGCTCGGTCAAGACGCCATCGGCGGCGTGTATTTCCTGCACGCGCACCGCCTGTTCCGCAGCACCAACGATGCCGGCTACCAGACCGAACTGGGCGCCGCCTGGGGCATCGACGCCAACAACTTCGAGAGTGGCGCCCAGGTCGGTGGCTTTATCCGCTTCGGCCGTAACCTGCCCGGTAATTTTATTCCCGATTACGCCGGCCTCGGCACCGCCGGCTCGCTGGTGGGCCTGTTTGATAATCCGGGATTCGGCTGGGAAGTGTTCTTCGGTTTAAGCGGTCAGTACGTGGGCTATTCCTACCTGGAAGAGAACGGGGGCCGCTACAACATCGAGGCCCGCGACGCCGTCGGCGCGGTGATCACCGGCTTCGGGGTTCGCTCCGGTAAATTCAGCTTCACCATGACTTTACAGACCTCCTCCTCGCCGGTGCGTGACAAAGATGACCCGCTGAGCTTCGGCAATATGTCCTTTATGTGGGCCATCTAAGCCGCCTTAGGCGTCGTCCAGGTACTGGTCCTTCAGCTTCACATAGTTGCCCGCCACATAGGGCAGGAACTCGATTTCCTTGGCGGTCAGTTCGCGCACCGGCCGCGCCGGCCGGCCCCGGTACAGCCAGCCGGAGGCCAGCCGTTTGCCCGGGCTCACCAGGCTGCCGGCGGCCAGCATCACGTCACTTTCCACCACGGCGCCGTCCATGATCATGGTCTGCATGCCGATCATCACCCGGTCGCCGATGGTGCAGCCGTGCAGCATCGCCTGATGGCCCACGGTGACGTCGTCGCCCAGGGTCAGCGGGAAGCCGCCGGGGTTGAAGGCGGAGTCGTGGGTGATGTGCAGCACGGCGTTATCCTGCACACTGGTACGCGCGCCGATAACGATGCGATGCATGTCGCCACGCACCACGGCGCCGGGCCATACGGAGCTGTCGTCGCCCAGGGCCACCTCGCCGATCACGGTGGAGGCCGGGTCGATGAAAACCCGTTCACCCTGGCTTGGCACCTTGTTCTGGAAGCTTCGAATCCCCATCTGACACCTATTCATCAAGACGAATCAGACCCGTTATAACGAGAGGCACCATGAGTCACAACCCGCTGATTGATTACCCGGACCTGCCGCCCTTCTCCGAAATCCGCCCGGAGCACGTGAAACCGGCGGTGGAACAGTTGGTGGAAGCGGGCCGCGAGCGCATCCGCCAAGTGCTGGCCGACGGTGACTTCAGCTACCGGGCTCTGGAATTGACCCTGGCCGAGGAAGACGAGCGCCTGGAAAAGGCCTTCGGCCCGGTGGGGCACCTTAACGCCGTGGCCCAGGACGAAGCGCTGCGCGAAGCGTACAACGCCTGCCTGCCGCTGATCAGCGAGTACAGCACCGAAGTGGGCCAGAACAGCGAGCTGTTCGCCGCCTACCAGGCGCTGCGCGACAGCGACGAATTCAACACCCTGACACCGGCCCAGCAGAAAGACATCGACAACACACTGCGCGATTTCCGCCTCTCCGGCGTGGCCCTGCCGGAAGCGCAGAAGGCGCAGTACATGGAGAACGCCAAGCGGCTGTCTGAGCTGACCACCCGCTTCGAGAACAACTTGCTGGACGCCACCCAGGCCTGGAAAAAACACGTCACCGATGAAGCGGAACTGGCCGGGCTGCCGGACACCGCCCTGGCCGGCACCGCCGACCGCGCCCGCGCCGAGGGCCTGGAACAGGGCTGGCTGCTGACCCTCGACTTCCCGGTGTTCTTCGCGGTGATGAGCCACGCCGAGAACCGCGCCCTGCGCGAAGAGATGTACCGGGCCTTCACCACCCGCGCCTCCGACCAGGGCCCGCAGGCCGGTGAATACGACAACGGCGCGGTGATGGACGAGATCCTCAAGCTGCGCCACGAGCAGGCCAACCTGCTCGGTTTCGCCAACTACGCGGATAAATCCCTGGCCACCAAGATGGCCCGCGACGTGGAGGAAGTGATCGGCTTCCTCGACGACCTGGCCCGCCGCGCCAAACCCCAGGCGGAACGGGAAGTGGCGGCCTTGAAGGCGTTCGCCGCCGAGCAGGGCGCCGACGACCTGCAGCCCTGGGACCTGGGCTACTGGAGTGAGCGTCTGCGCGAGGCCCGCTACGACCTTTCCGACGAAGCGCTGCGCCCCTGGTTCCCGGCGGAGAAAGTGATCGACGGCATGTTCCAGGTGGTCGGCAAGCTGTTCGGCATTCGTTTCCGCCAGCGTGACGACGTGGACACCTGGCACCCGGACGTACGCTTCTTTGAACTGGTGGACGACGACGGCAGCGTGCGCGCCGCGTTCTACCTCGACATGTACGCGCGCAACGGCAAGCGCGGCGGGGCCTGGATGGACGACGCCCGGGTGCGCCGCCGCCGTCTGGACGGCGAACTGCAGACCCCGGTCGCCTACCTGACCTGCAACTTCGCGCCGCCGGCCGGCGGCAAGCCCGGCCTGCTCACCCACGACGAAGTGGTCACCCTGTTCCACGAGTTCGGCCATGGGCTGCACCACATGCTCACCGAGCAGGAAGTGGCCGGCATCTCCGGTATTAACGGCGTGGCCTGGGACGCGGTGGAGCTGCCCAGCCAGTTCCTGGAAAACTGGTGCTGGACCGAAGAGGGCCTGGCGCTGATTTCCGGCCACTACGAAACCGGCGAACCGCTGCCCCGGGAAACCCTGGACAAGATGCTCGCCGCCAAGAACTTCCAAAGCGCCATGGGCATGATGCGCCAACTGGAATTCTCGCTGTTCGACATGCGCCTGCACGCGGAATACCGCGAAGGCCTGAATATCCAGCAGGTGCTGGATGAAGTGCGCGAGCAGGTGTCGGTGATCAAGCCGCCGGCCTTCAACCGCTTCCAGAACGGTTTCGGGCACATCTTCGCCGGCGGCTACGCGGCCGGTTACTACAGCTACAAGTGGGCAGAAGTGCTCTCCTGTGACGCCTATGCCCGCTTCGAGGAGGAAGGCCCGTTCAACGAAACCACCGGTCGCGATTTCCGCGACAAGATCCTCGCCCGTGGCGGCAGCCGCGAGCCGATGGAACTGTTCGTGGATTTCCGCGGCCGCGAACCCAGTGTCGAGCCGTTGCTTCGCCACAGCGGCATCGAAGGTTAGCGATTATGGTTAAACGTCAGTTCATCGCCGGGGCGACCTGCCCCGGCTGCGGCGCCATGGACCGTATCCAGCGCTGCAGTGACGACGACAGTACCTGGATGGAGTGTGTCGCCTGCGGGCTGGTCCGCGACCTGGACCAGCCACCCGCGGCGGCGGACGCCACCGACGCCAATGAGCAGACGGTGACGCTAAAGCCCCGGCGTTAGGTATCAGTAACGCCAGCCCGGTGAGCTCAAGTAGGCGTAGACGAACACCGCGGCGGCGACCAGGAACACCACCATCATCACGGTGGCGATGATGCCGAAAATCATGCCCGCGATGGCGGTGCCCCGCCCGCCGGGGTCACGCTCGCCCCGGTCCATGGCTTTCAGCTCCAGCACCCCCAATACCCAGGCGACCACCCCCAGCGGCGAGAACAGCAGCATGCTGATCAGGCCCAGCGTCAGTACCAGGGTGCCGCGATGCGGCTGCACCGCTTCTCCGGTCCGTGTCCCTTCGGCGGCCGGCACCGCCGGCCGGTAGGGTTCGCGCTCAACGAAAGCGGCGGCCAGCAGCAGCCCCAGAGTGGTCGCGCCGAACACGAAATAACCCGCCGACACAATCATCGAATAGGCTTCCCAGGACAGTAGCCCGTTGCCGCTGAGCGGCACCAGAAAATGATTGGTCACCACCTGGAACACGGCCTGAAGCAGTAACACCACGCTGGCGAGTATCACCAGCAGGGACGCTTTGCGCGCCCGGCTTCTGAAGACGATGCCCAGCACCAGGCCGACAATGGCCGGTATAACAACGGGCAGAAGGTTGATGATGGTGCTCAGATATTGCGGCATGCGGCCCCCTGATAATCAAAGGCGGCCACGTTAGCGTTGTCGGCGGCGATTGTCCCGGCCGGCGGTCACAGTTCCGCGGCGGCCGATTCCCACCCGATGCAAAAGAAGGTAAAGCGGTGTGATTGGGGGTCGGCAAGTCCGCCCCGCAGGGCGCACTATGATTTTCCCACCGTGATTCTCATGGTGAGCGAAACCGATGAGAAAGGAGTTCTCTCATGTCCGACGATAAGGTAACCAAAGTACTTAACGCCTTGATTGAAACCTGCCGGGACGGCGAAGAAGGTTTTCGCACTTGCGCCGAACAAATGGAAAAACCCGAACTGCAACAGATTTGCAGAGACCGCGCCCAGAGCTGCGCCACGGCGGCCCAGGAGCTGCAAGAACTGGTGCGCGCCCAGGGCGGCGATCCGGAAGACAGCACCAGCGTGGCCGGCACGCTGCACCGCCGCTGGGTGGATCTGAAAGCGAAGCTGATGGACCGCACCGACGAAACCGTGCTCAACGAATGCGAACGCGGTGAGGATGTGGCCAAGCACAACTACCAGAAGGCGCTCGATGAAGAGCTGCCGGAGACGGTGCGTGCCGTGGTGGAAAAGCAGTACCTGGGTGTGAAGGAAAACCACGACAAGATAAAAGCACTGCGTGACGCTGAACGCGCCAAGGCGTGAGCCCGTTTTGCTGATAACCCGAGGCAATAAAAAACCCGGCGAAGGCCGGGTTTTTTATTGTCGGGCCGCTCTCAAGGCCGGCGCGCCGCGTCCGGTTATTTCTCGACGAAGGCGCGCTCGATCACGTACTCGTGCATGTGACCGCCACGGGATTCGCGGAAGCCCCAGTCATCCAGAATGTTGGTGAAGTCCTTCAGCATGGCGGGGCTGCCGCACAGCATGAAACGGTCTTCTTCCAGATTGGGCTTGGGCAGCTCCAGATCGTCGAACAGCTTGCCGCTGGTCATCAGATCGGTGAGCCGGCCCTTGTTGCGGTACGGCTCGCGGGTCACTGTCGGATAATAGAGCAACTGGTTGCGGATAATATCGCCGAAGAATTCGTTGTCCGGCAGCTCGTTCTCGATCACGTCGCGGTAAGCCAGCTCCGAGGTGTAGCGCACCCCGTGGGTGAGGATCACCTGATCAAACTGCTCGTAGATCTCCGGATCCTTGATGATGCTCAGGAACGGCGCCAGGCCGGTGCCAGTGGACAGCAGCCACAGGCGTTTGCCGGGCAGCAGATGGTCCGCCACCAGGGTGCCGGTGGGCTTGCGGCTCACATAGATCTTGTCGCCGGGCTGAATTTTCTGCAGCCGCGAGGTGAGCGGGCCGTCCGGCACCTTGATGCTGAAGAACTCCAGCTCTTCCTCATAGTTGGCGCTGGCGATGGAATAAGCGCGCAGCAGCGGACGGCCGCCATCCTGCTCCAGGCCGATCATGGTGAAATGACCGTTCTTGAAGCGGAAGCCGGGATCGCGACTGGTGGTGAAACTGAACAGGGTTTCATTCCAGTGGCGAACGCTGGTGACGGTTTCAGTATTCAAATTTGACATATGCTAATACGCTTTTATTCCGAAATATCCAGTTGGTGAGAATATAATCACCCGGGAGATATCGGTAAAATGGGTTATCCCGATATTTGATATCGATTATACCGATGAGACCGCTATGCGCTACACCCTCCGCCAGCTCGAGGTGTTCCTCGCCACCGCCCACTTCGAAAACGTCAGCCGCGCCGCGGATCACCTCAGCATGTCCCAGTCCGCCGCCTCCGGGGCGCTCAAGGAGCTTGAGTCGCAGTTCGAGATCAAGCTGTTCGAGCGCGCCGGCAAGCGCCTGCGTCTCAACGAGCTGGGCCGCCAGCTGTGGCCCCGGGCCGAGGCCCTGCTGGGCCAGGCCCGTGATCTGGAGGCCGGGCTGCTGGCCCATCAGGAGCTGGGGCAACTTAATGTGGGGGCGACCCTGACCATCGGCAACTACCTGGCGGTGAGTATTATGGCCCGTTATATGGCCGAACAGCCCGGCGCCCGGGTGCAACTGGAGGTGGCCAACACCCGCGCCATCGTCGACCGGGTGCTGGGGTTCGATCTGGATCTGGGGCTGATCGAGGGGGAAATGAACCACCGCGACCTGGAGCTGCTGCCCTGGCGTGAGGACGAGCTGGTGGTGTTCTGCGCCCCGGACCACCCCCTGGCCGGCAAGCCGCGCCTGGACGACCATGATTTGAAAGCCGCCACCTGGATCGTCCGCGAGTCCGGCTCCGGCACGCGGCAGACGTTCGAGCGCGGCATGCACGGCATCCTGCCGGATCTTAACCTGCTGCTGGAGCTGGAGCACACCGAGGCGATCAAGCGGGCGGTGGAAACCGGCCTGGGCATCAGTTGCCTGTCGCGGGTGTCACTGCGCGAGGCCTTCCGGCGCGGGTCGCTGGTGCCCCTGGCGGTGCCGCACCGGGATTTCAGCCGCGAGTTCTATTTCGTGCTGCACCGGCAAAAGTACCGCAGCCCGGGGGTGGAGCGCTGGCTGCAACTGTGCCGGGAATCCCGCGATCAGGGCTGAGGGCTACTGGCCGCCGTCCGGCCGGTATTCTTCGCGGATCACCCCTTCCAGGTCTTTCCACGGCAGCGTCAGGGTGGGCTGGCCCATCACATAGGGGGCGATGGAATAGACGTCGTAATGCAGCACCAGGCCCTTGCGGGTGAGCCGGAAGTCACTGCTCTCCTGGAACGGCCAGGCCTGGCGGAAGTCCTCGTCGGAATCCACTTCCTTTTCCAGCCAGCGTTCGTGGGCGCGGCGCGCGGCCGCTTCGAAGGCGTCTTCCTGGCCCGGGTTAATCACCTGCCCCAGGGACACCGGGCGGTGCGCGGTCAGATCCCAGTTCAGCCAGCGTGTCACCGGCAGGCCATGGGCGCCGCCGGTGAATTCGTAGCTGTCGATGGCCACCGTCAGCAGGTCCTTCCAGCGGCCCAGCTGGCGGCTGTCACCGCTGAGCTCCCAGCCCCGGGCACCGTCGCCGGGAATCCCGGCGGCGGTGGTGAGAAAGCGGTCGGCGGCCTCTTCCAGGGTTTTCGGCGGGGCCCCCTGGTCCTCGCCGTTACCGCCCAGCTGCCGGATCATGCGGCGGCGCACCGCCTGGTTCAGCTCCGGGTGGCCTTCGTAGAGCTCCAGATCCACGGCCACTTTGGCGCAGTCGTCGCCGCTGCAGTTATCGGCGCGGCGGCGCAGGGTTTCCTGGCGGGTTTCCAGCTTGCCCTCGGGCGCCGCCGTTGCCGGCGGCTTGCTCTGCTGCGCGGCGCCGTTATCGGCCGGAGCCGGCCGCTTCTCGCCGTCGGGTTGCTCCGGGCCGTTGTCACAGGCGCTCAGGGCCAGCAGCGCGGCCAGCGCGCCGGCTCGTAACCAGGGGGATAATACGTTGCAGCGGCGTTCCGGCATGACAGCTTCCTGAGTGAGTGGCGGGTCCGTCGGGGACAGCCACCGAGCATGCCCTGATTGCCCGTTACCGGGCAACCCGGGAAGCCGTGCCGAAACCGTTTTCAGTCCACTTTTTCGAAATAGCCCAGCAGGCGCAGGGCGGCGATCTTGTCGCCGTCGATATCCAGGTCGTCGCCGGCCAGGGCGGTCACCGCGCTGCGGTTGCCGGCGGCGATCGCCTTCCAGACCGGTTCGCGGGTGTGCAGTACCGCCACGGTGTCTTCCGCCAGGCCCGGGCGCACCTGGGCCACGCCCCGGCGGATTTCCAGGGTGAAGCGGCGGTCGCTGTCGGCGAACTGGAAGCCGAGCTTCTCGTGCACATCGAGGGTGTCTTCCGCCTTCAGGAAGGCCGGCATGGCGGCCAGGAAGTTGTCGATCGGCAGGGTGTCGAGAAAGCCTTCCGGTGGCTCGGTGCGGAAGCCGGGGTTCAGACCGTCCGCTTCTTCCCGGGCGGCGGTGAAGTAGTAGTTGCGGGCGTTGGGGTTGGCTTCCACCTCGCCCAGTCGGCGCAGGGCTTCGGCGCGCAGCTGATTGACCGCGTCATCGTCCGGGCGCAGCGCGCGCAGGTGGTCGCTGAGGCTGAGCGCCCACTGGGCGTCGCCCTGCTCCAGGGCGGCGCGGGCCTTGTCCGCCAGGGCCTGCTCGCCGCCGGCCAGCTCGGCCATGTGGCGCGCCTGCTGCTCGCCGGGCAGCGGCTGCAGGGTGCTGGGGTTACCGTCGAACCAGCCCAGGTAGCCGTCGAACACCGAGCGCACCGACCAGCTCACCTTGCCGTAGAACTCCTGCAGCCAGGGGCTTTCCGCCAGATGCGGCGGCAGCTGCACGCGCTCGACGATCTGATCGGGGGTCAGGCCCTTGTTCATGTGGCGCAGGGTCTGGTCGTGCACGTACTGGATCGCGTCGCGGTAATCGGTGAGGGTGTCGTGGATGCGCTCGCGGCCGCTCAGCGGACGGGTGTGGCTGGGCACCAGGAACTCGGCGTCCAGGGCGCGGATCTTGTCCAGGCTGGCGGCCCACTTCTGCACGTCCCGGTAATAGGTGCCGCGGATGGTGTAGAGGTTGGGGAAGGTCTGATAGATGTTGTCGCCGCTGAGCACCACCTTCTTCTCCGGCAGCCATACGAACAACTGGTCCTCGGTCTCGCCGGGGGCGTGCACCAGTTCCAGCTTGATGCCGGCGATGGTGGTTTCCAGGCGCTCATCCACGGTGTGGTCCGGCGGCAGGGCGAACAGCGTGCTCTCTTCGCTGACGCCCAGATGGGGGCCGATGCCGTCGTTGATGCGCTCGCCCTCGGGCAGATGGTGGCCGAACATGCGCATGGAGCGCGTGGTGATGATCGGCCGGATCTGATTCACCACCCGGTTGATGTAATAGCCGGTGCTCTGGTGGGCGTACACCGGCACCTCGCCGGGGGCGGCGAAGGCCCGCGCGCCGAACACATGGTCGGCGTGGTTGTGGGTGTAGATGATCGCCGCGATCGGCTTGTCGGTGATCTCGCGGAAGGCGGCCAGCACCGCTTCCCCTTCCGCCACCGTTTCCATGGTGTCGACGATAATGATGCCGTCGTCGCCTTCCAGCATAATGGAATTGGCGAGGCCGAAGCCCACCGCCACGTGAACGCCGTCGGTGACTTCCACCACCTCTTTCTCGAACAGCTTGCTGTGTTCGCGCAGCGCGTCGGGGGCCGGGGTGGCCCGAGGTTCGGGGGCGGAGCTGTCGCCGCAGGCGGCCAGGGCGGCCGCGCCGACCGCCATAACAAAAAGCAGAACCGGGTATCGCATGGAATCTTGTCCTTATTCTGAGAGTGCCTGGCAGGCTAGCGCCGCCGGGCCGGGCCACCAAGGTGGCAAGCGGCCACCGGCTGGTGGCCACTGACCATGGCGCCGTTCACCGCCACCACCGTGGCCGCCTGGCCGCTGGCCGTGCTCGACACCCTGGCGCGCCGGGGCCTGGACGGCGACCTGGCGCTGCGTGAAGCGGGCCTGGAGCGCGCCTGGCTGGCCGCCAACCCCGGTGGCCGGGTGACCGTGGCGGCGATGGGCCGGCTGTGGGCCGCCGCGGAACGGCTCAGCGGTGACCCGGCCATCGGTCTGTACGTGGGCCTGGCGGCGCAGCCCATGCACCTGCGGATACTCGGCCTGCTGGTGCAGACCGCCCCCAGCCTGGACCACGTGATCGACTTCGCGGTGCGCTTTCAGGCGCTGGTGTCCAACAGCGTCACGGTGTCCCGGGTGCACCGGCCCGGCGCCGAGGGCCTGGCGATCCGGCCGCTGGACGGCACGCCGGTGCACCCCTGCGCCCTGGACGCCTTTATCGCCGCCCATGTCCAGCACCTGCTCCGGGTGGCGCCGGCCGGCGCGGTCACCGAAGTGGCGCTGCGCCGTTCCGAGCCGGCGGATCCGCGCCCCTGGCAGGCCAGGCTGTGCCGACAGGTGGTGTTCGGCGCCGACGCCGACGTGGTCTGGCACGACCGGGCGCGGCTGCACACGCCCCTGCCCCTGGGCGACGACGGCCTCTCCCGGCAGCACCAGCAACTGGCCGAGCAGGCGCTGGCGGAGCTCGACCGCTCGCCGCCGCTGGTCCAGACCCTGCGCGGCCTGCTGCGGGTGCGCCCCGGCGGGCCGCCCACCCTGGGCGAGCTGGCGGCGGCGGTGAACCTGAGTGAGCGCTCGCTGCGCCGTCATCTGGCCGAAGCCGGCAGCGGCTACCGCCGTCTTATCGAGGAGCACAGTGCCGAGCGGGCCGCCGCCCTGCTGCGCAGCAGCGAGCGCTCGGTGGCGGAGGTGGCCGATCAGCTGGGGTTCTCCGACGCCAGCAATTTCAGCAAGGCGTTCAAGCGCTGGTACGGCGTCAGCCCGGACCGCTTCCGGCAGCGCTGACGCCCGGTTTTCAGAGCTGACGCCCTGTTTTGCACAATTTTTCCCCGCTCTGCCTTGCCAGCGGCAATACTGCCTCCATGTACACGGGTAACTGAAAAAATCATGGAGCGAATAACGATGCGACAGTCATTGCTTCTGGCGGCGACCCTGATGATGGTCACCACCGCCACCAGCTGGGCACAGAGCACCACCGAGGGAACGCCCAACATCAAGCAGCCGGATCAGGAAAACGTCTCCGCGCAGATGCGTGACACCTGGGAGGCCTTCAAGAACTTCTCCGTGGAGCAGAAGAACGAAGCGGTGGAGATGGCCCGCCGGGCTCTGGCCAACCTGGATGAGGAAATCGACGAAGCCCAGAAAGAGATCGATCGGGGCTGGCAGAACCTGTCCCAGGAAGCGCGCCTGGAAAAGCAGGAAACCCTCAGCGAGTTGAAGGACGAGCGCGAGGAACTGCAGGCTGAATATCAGGAACTGCAGGCCGCCAGTGACGACAACTGGGAAGAAGCCAAGCGCCGCTTCGGTAGCGCCTGGCAGTCCACCAAGCAGGCCTGGCGCGACCTGACCGCACCCAGCCCCGACACCGAATAACCGGCTAACCCCTTGTGCGAGCGGGCCCGGCCCGCTCCCACAAGTCAGACATCGGCGAAATGTTCACCGCCGCGAAGCCAGCGGCGCAGCAAGCGTTCGACACGGTCGGGGTACTGCTTGAGCAATGCCGCCGCCACTTCCCGGGCCGGCGCCATGAGCGCCTCGTCGCGTACCAGGTCGGCGATGCGGAACGCCAGGTCGCCGGTCTGGCGGGTGCCGAGCCACTCGCCGGGGCCGCGTAATTTCAGGTCTTCCTCGGCGATCACGAAACCGTCGCTGGTGTCGCGCATCACCGCCAGGCGCTTCTTGGCGGTGAACGACAACGGCGTCTGGTAGAGCAGCAGGCAGTAGCTCTGCTCGCCGCCCCGTCCCACGCGCCCGCGCAGCTGGTGCAGCTGCGCCAGCCCCAGCCGTTCCGCGTTTTCCATCACCATCAGGGTGGCGTTGGGCACGTCCACGCCCACCTCGATCACGGTGGTCGCCACCAGCAGCTGCGCTTCACCGCTGGAAAAACGGGCCATCCGCTCTGCTTTTTCCTTGGCCTTCATGCGCCCGTGCACCAGTTCCACGGTGAGTTCGGGCAGCGCCTCCTGCAGGGTTTCGAAGGTGGCTTCAGCGGCCTGGGCCTGCAGCTCGTCGGATTCCTCGATCAGGGTGCACACCCAATAGGCCTGGGTGCCCTCCTGGCAGGCGGCGCGGATGCGCGCCACCACGTCGTCGCGGCGCGAGGTGGGCAGCGCCAGGGTCTGGATCGGCTTGCGGCCGGGCGGCATTTCGTCGATCACCGAGGTGTCCAGGTCACCGTACACGCTCATCGCCAGGGTGCGCGGAATCGGCGTGGCGGTGAGGGTGAGCTGGTGCGGCACCTGATTGCCGAAGCGGCCTTTTTCGCGCAGTGCCAGCCGCTGCTGCACGCCGAAACGGTGCTGCTCGTCGATGATGATCAGCCCCAGGCGCTGGAACACCACCGCGTCCTGGAACAGGGCGTGGGTCCCCACCACCAGGGCGCCGTGGCCTTCGGCCAGGGCCGCCAGGGTCTCCCGGCGCGCCTTGGCGCCGACGCTGCCGGCCAGCCAGTGCACATCGATGCCCAGCGGCGCCAGCCAGTGGCGGAAATTGGCCAGGTGCTGCTCGGCGAGCAGTTCCGTGGGCGCCATCAACGCCACCTGGTAGCCGGATTCGATCGCCACCAGGGCGGCGGCGGCGGCCACCAGGGTTTTGCCGGAGCCCACGTCCCCCTGGATCAGGCGCAGCATCGGGTGCTGGCGGGCCAGGTCGGCGCGGATCTCCCCGATCACTCTCTGCTGGGCGCCGGTGAGCTGGAACGGCAGCGCCTGGAGCAGCTTGCCGGTGAGGGCCTCGCCGCTCAGCACCGGCGCCGACAGCGCCTTCTGGCCGGCCCGTTTGGCCAGCATGCCCAACTGATGGGCGACCATCTCTTCCATCACCAGGCGCTTCACCGCCGGGTGATTGCCGTCCAGCAGCAGGTCCACCGGGTCGTCCGGTTGCGGGTGATGCAGCTTGGTGAGGGCCTGGGCCAGGCCGGGCAGGCCGCTCTGATCCAGCAGTTGCCGGGGGATCAGCTCTTCCGGCGCATGGGTCTGTAGCCACTGCAGGCCCTGGGCGGCGAGATTGCGCAGCAGCTTCTGGCTGACCCCTTCGGTGGTCGGGTAGACCGGCGTCAGGGCTTTTTCCAGTGGTGGGATATCCGGGCCGGACTGGTATTCCGGATGGTAGAACTCCAGGCCGGCGGCGCCGGGGCGGGGCTCGCCGTAGACGCGGATGCGGCGGCCTTTTTCCAGCGCGTTCTTCTGCGCCGCGCTGAAGTGATAAAAGCGCAGCGCCACCAGGCCGGTGCCGTCGGCCACCTTGCATAGCAGCGAGCGGCGTTTGCCGAACACCACGTCGGCGGCCATCACCTCGCCTTCGATCACCACGCCTTGTTCCGGGCGCAGGCTGCCGATGGGGGTGATGCGGGTGCGGTCTTCGTAGCGGAACGGCAGATGGAAGAGCACATCTTCCAGGGTCGCCAGCCCGAGCCGGGCCAGCCGTTCCGCCGCCCGGGGGCCGACACCCTTAAGACGGGTAATGTCGATCGTCTCCAGGACGGCGGGCGGGCTCATATCAGGCGGCGAGGCCCTCGCGGGGCACCGCGTGGCGCAGCACTTCGATGGCCTTGGGGCGCGGGAAGCTGTCGCGCCACACCAGGGCAATGGTGCGTGACGGCACCGGCGCCGCGAACGGGCGCACCGCGAAGGTGCTCTTGTCGTAGCCGTGCTGGTAGAGCGCGGAGTTGGGCAACACGGTGATGCCGAGACCGGAGGCGACCATGTGGCGCAGGGTTTCCAGCGAGCCGCCTTCGATCTGCACCAGGTTGCGCTGGCGCTCGGAATCGATCGCCGGGCACAGCTCCAGCACCTGGTCGCGGAAGCAGTGGCCTTCGCCGAGCAGCAGCAGGGTCTCGTCGAGCATCTGTTCCGGTTGGATCTGCTTCTGCTTGGTCCAGGGGTGGTCGCCGGGCAGCAGCACCGAGAAGGACTCCTCGTACATCTGCGCGCGCACCAGGCCGCCGCCGGAGAACGGCAGCGCCACGATGATGGCGTCCAGCTCGCCACGGTCGAGCTTGCCACGTAGCACATGGGTGTAGTTTTCTTCGATGAACAGCGGCATGTCCGGCGCTTCCGCCCGCACCCGCGGTATCATGGTGGGGAACAGGTACGGCGCCACGGTGAAGATGGCGCCCACCCGCAGCGGCGAGCCCAGCTGATCGCGCTGGCTCATGGCCATCTGCTCGAGCAGGTCGGCCTGCTCCAGCACTCGCTGGGCCTGGGCGATGATCGGCTCCGCCTGGGGGGTGACCACCACCTCCCGGGGACGCCGCTCGAACAATGGCATGCCGAGCTGCTCTTCCAGCTTTTTGATCGCCGCGCTCAGCGTCGGCTGGCTGACGTTGCAGACCTGGGCGGCGTGGCCGAAATGACGTTCCCGGGCCAGTGCGACCAGATAGCGTAGTTCTGTTAGTGTCATAAGCGTAAAAACTTTTTTCGATGATAGGCCATTGTGCCGGACTCAAAGACTATGAGCCATATTCTAATTGCCGGTCTCGGCGACCTGGGCCGCGGCTTGGCGGAAAACCTGCTGGCCGCCGGCCACCGCGTCAGCGGCATACGCCGGGGCAGCGACGCCCCCAGCGGCGTGGACCTGTACAGCCAGGACCTGCTCGACGGCGCCCACCTGCTGCCGCCGGACCGGGTCGACCTGCTGGTGATCATCATGACCCCCAGTGAGTACTCCGAGGAAGGGTACCTGAAAGCCTATGTGCGCGCGCCGCTCAATCTGCTCGACGCGCTGGCCGAACAGCAGCCCCTGCCGCCGATTCTGTTCGTCTCCAGCAGCGCCGTGTTCGGTGACCTGGAAGGCGACGTGGACGAGACCACACCGCCGGCGCCGACCCGCTATAACGGCAAGGTGGTGCTGGCCGCCGAGCAGGAGATCAGCACCCGTGGCCTGACCACGGTGGTACGGTTCAGCGGCATTTACGGCCCCGGCCGCAACCGCCTGCTCACCAAGGTGGCGCGCATGGCGGGCGGCGAAGAGCCGCTGCCGGAAGCGAAATGGAGCAACCGCATCCACCGCGACGACTGCGTCGGCCTGCTGGGCAATCTGGTGGGGCGCTGGCTGTCCGGCGAGACGGTGCCGCCGCTGGTGGTGGGCACCGACAACAGCCCGGCCAGCAACCTGGACGTGTACCAGTGGCTGGCGCAGCAGCAGGGCCTGACGTTGTCCGTGCCGGAGGCCACGCCCACCGGCAAGCGCGTCTACAGCCGCTTTATCGCCGACGGCGGCTACGCGCTGCGCTACCCCGACTTCCGCGCCGGCTACGCCACGCTCTTGTAGGAGCGGGCCCGCTCCCAAAGTGGCCAGGCACAAAAAAGCCGGGCAAGGGCCCGGCCTGTGTCGAGGAGGTGTCGGCGTGGTCAGGCCACGCGCTGGTACTGGGTGCTGCAGGAGGACACCGCGGACTGGATGCGTTCGTCGTGCTTGCCCTTGCTGGCGATGTCGGACAGCGAGATCACGCCCACCAGGCTTTTGCTGTCCCGGTCGTCCAGCACCATTAAACGCTGAACCTGCTGCTCCTGCATGTTGGCGGCCACGTCGGCGACGTCGTCGTCCTGGAAGCAGTACAGCACCAGACCGGTCATGCAATCCTTCACCGGTGTGTCCGGGCCTTTGCTTTCCGAGAGAGCGCGGATCACCAGATCCCGGTCGGTGGTGATGCCCACCAGGCGGTCGTGTTCCGCGATCGGCAGCACGCCCACATGGAGGTCGCGCATCATTCTGGCGGCGTCCGCCACGCTGGCATCGGTGTTCAGGGTGCGGGGGGATTCGCTCATGACGTCCTGTACTTTCATATCCATAACTCCTTCTATTGCGACTGCTTAGCTGCAAATGCCTTTTGAGCGGGCGCCGCTAATCCTTGCCGGCGCCTGTATGCAGCGTCACAAACTGTGACCGCGTGAGGCAAGTTACGTTGAGAACGATTGCTGATAGTCAGGCGCTGGTCATGCCGCTCATTTATAAGGTACTGATCGGCCGGACTGGGCCTCGCCGCCCGGCACAAGGGCACCCACGGCCTGGAGCCGCCGGAAGCCGGGCGAAGGCGCCAACAATACCGCAGCCGGGCGGCGAGGCCCAGTGCCGGTGAATCCGTCCCCTTATCAGCCCCCGGCCTGACCAAGGGGTGATTATCAGCAATCGTTCTCATAGGGATTTGCCCACCGGCGGCGCCGTTTGTGATGCTGGGTTCCGGCGCCGGCAAGGATTCGCGGTGCCGGCCGAAAGGCATTTGCAGCAAAGCAGTCGCAATAGAAGGAGTTATGGCTATGAATGTACAGGACGTAATGAGCGAATCCCCCCGCACCCTGAATACCGATGCCAGCGTGGAAGACGCCGCCAAAATGATGCGCGACCTCCATGTGGGCGTGCTGCCGATCGCGGAGCACGACCGCCTGGTGGGCATCACCACCGACCGGGACCTGGTGATCCGCGCCCTGTCGGAAAGCAAAGGCCCGGACACGCCGGTGAAGGATTGCATGACCGGCCTGGTGCTGTACTGCTTCCAGGACGACGACGTCGCCGACGTGGC